>NZ_JAWQRR010000043.1:0-193671 GCF_033446045.1 Plantactinospora sp. KLBMP9567
CTCGCCCTGACCGGACACCGGAACAGGGCGAGCACCGAAGGGGTTGGCGCGGTCTAGGGCTGCGGGGTCAGGCCGCCCGGCTGGTCGCCCTTGACCACGGGTGCCCGGACCAGGTTGCCCCACTCGGTCCACGAGCCGTCGTAGTTGCGCACCCGCGGGTAGCCGAGCAGGTGCCGCAGCACGAACCAGGTGTGGCTGGACCGCTCGCCGATCCGGCAGTACGCGATCACGTCGTCGTCCGGCGACAGCCCGAGCTGGTCGGCGTAGATCGCCCGCAGCTCGTCGGGCCCCTTGAAGGTGCCGTCGTCGTTCGCCGCCGACTTCCACGGCTTGCTCAGCGCGCCCGGGATGTGGCCGCCGCGCAGCGCGCCCTCCTGCGGGTACTCCGGCATGTGGGTCAGCTCCCCGGTGTACTCCTTCGGGGAGCGGACGTCGACCAGCGGCCGGGCCGCCGCGATGTGCGCCAGCACCTGGTCCCGGTACGCCCGGATCGGCGCGTCGTCCCGCTGCGGCGTCGGATAGTCGGCCGGAGGCCGCGCGGTCTTCTCCCGGGTCAGCTCCCGCCCCTCGGCGACCCACTTCTGCCGGCCGCCGTCGAGCAGCCGTACGTCGGGGTGCCCGAAGAGCGTGAAGACCCAGAGCGCGTACGCCGCCCACCAGTTGAAGTTGTCGCCGTAGAAGACGATCGTGTCGTCCCGGCCGATCCCCTTGGCCGCGCAGAGCCGGGCGAACGCCTCGGCGTCCAGGTAGTCCCGGGTCACCTGGTCGTTGAGTTCCAGGTGCCAGTCGACCTTGACCGCGCCGGGGATGTGCCCGGTCTCGTAGAGCAGCACGTCCTCGTCCGACTCGATCACCACCAGGCCCTGCTGGCCCAGGTGTTCGGCCAGCCACTCGGTGGTGACCAGGCGCTGCGGGTCGGCGTAGCCCTGAAGGCTCGGGGCGGGATCGCTCGGGATCGGCATGATCTCCACGGTACGCCGGGCGCCTGCTGGAGGAGGCCGGCTCTCCTCGGTTAGCGTCGTCACATGACGGAGCCGGCCCGGACAGGCGTACGACACGAGGGTCGGACCTTCCGACGCGACGACTGGTACGGCGACGAGTTCGTCGAACACGAGTATGTCGACTGCGAGTTCTTCGACGTCGACCTGACCGAGGCGACCCTGGATCGAATCAGCTTCACCAACTGCGTCTTCGGCAACGTACGGTTCAACGCCTCCCGGCACACCGACTCGGCGTACCTGCGCTGCACCTTCACCCGGTGCAACTTCTTCGAGGCCGAGTTCGCCGGCTGCAAGCTGGTCGGCAGCACCTTCGCCGACTCGGCGGTCCGGCCGCTCACGGTGCTCGGCGGAGACTGGTCGTTCGTCAGCCTCTCCGGTGCCGACCTGCGCGGCGTCACGATCCAGGGGGTACGGATGCGCGAGGCCGACCTGACCGGTGCGAACTGCACCGACGCGATCCTGACCAACGTCGACCTCTCCGGTACGCAACTGCGCGGCGCCCGGTTCGTCCGGGCCGACCTACGCGGCAGCGATCTCAGCACGCTCGACCCGACCACCGTCGAACGCTCCGGTGCCATCGTCGACCCCGGTCAGACGATCGTGCTCGCCCAGGCGCTCGGCTTCCAGGTCGGCTGAGGGCCGGGCCCAGCCCACGCCGGTACGGCAGACACCGGCCCGGCGCCGAAGGGTCGGTGGCGGGAACGGGACCGGCCCGCCGTCGCGGAAGTGCTACGGCGGGCCGGTGCAAGCTCGCTCAGCTCGGCGTCACGGCCACCTGGAACTGGTACGAGGTGCCCGCCGTCGAGCTGCCGTCAGGGTAGATCCCCCGCACGCTGAGCAGGGTCTGGCCCGCCTTGGTCGGCGTCCAGGTCACCGACGCCCCGCCCGTGCTGTCGGCGTCCACCACCCGCTGCGGCTGGCCGAGGAACGTGTAGCGGTACCGCACCACGCCGGGCAGCCGGGGAGTGAACGTGAAGACTCCGGGGACGCCGACCCCACCGGACGCCGCGCCGGCGGGGTAGTCCGGCGAGGAGACGAAAGGCTCGGTCCGGACCAGGAAACTCCGGGTCGCGGTGGCCTCCAGTCCGGCGGCTGTCCGGCTGGTGACCGTCAGGGTGCGCTGACCGCCCCGGTTGTCGGTGAGGCTGACGGTGGCAGTCCCGTCCGGTCCGGCGGCAACCGTCTGCTCGGGCTCCCCGTCGAGGTGGTAGCGGTACTCGACCACGTCCGGCATGCCGGGGCGGAAGGTGATCGGGGTGGCCACACCCGGCTCGGTCAGCCGGCCTTCGATGACCGGAGCGGTGTTGTTGACCCGGAAGTAGTAGCTCGTCGCCGGGGACCGGTTTCCGGCCTCGTCCATGCCGTACACCGTGATCCAGTTCGGGCCGTCGTCCACCGGGGTGATGGTGACGGTGGCCCGCCCGCCCGGCCCGTCGGCCGGTACGTACTGCGGGAGGGCGCTCTTCAGCCCGTAGCCGAACCCGACGACATCCGCGTCACCGTTGGCGTCGAAGGTGAACTCACCGGGGATGCCGATCCCGCCGTACCAGCCGTCGTCGTCCGGGTAGTCGGCCGAGGAGACCGTCGGCGGCTGGGCCGGGGCCTCGCTGTCCCGGGCGAAGTAGCAGGCCTGGCTCCACGCGCTGGTCACGCCCGCCTCGTCCCGGGCCCGGGCCGCCCAGGCGTACGTCCGGCCGTGTTGGAGCGCCGTCGCGGGCATCGTCGTCCAGGTCTGGGTTCCGCTGTAGTACCCGCCGAGTTCCGTCTCGGTGCGGCTCGCCGGGTCGTCGACCGGCCACAACGCGAACGTCGTCCAGACCACCGCCAGGTCGCCGGTGGAGTGGTCCGGGTCGGTGGAGGTCGCGAACAGGTACAGGTCGCCGGTTCCGAGCACCGGGTACGGCTCGGCCGTGGCACAGGGCAGGTCGGGATAGAGGTACAGGTTGGTCGGCACGTCCGGCGGGGTGTTGTCCTCGGCGGCGGCCAGGGCGGGTTGCCCGGTGGCCGCGAGCACACCGGCGGAGATCGCCGCGGTCACGACGGCAAGCCGCCGGACACCACGGTGTCGGTAATGGACCGTACTGGGCGCGAGACGCATGCGCCGTCCACCTCCACGAAATCGTCCCCCGTGGGTTTGGGGAGGGAGCATGATCATATCGACGGATGGCAGCCGGACGGTAACCCTTTGTCAAAGGTGGACACAGCCGGATCGGCCCTTCGGTAGCGGACAGAGCGGCCCGAGAGGGTCTTGAAGGGACGCCGGAGGTCAGTCCACGGAGGGCTGGCGCTGAGCGTACGGCTCCAGCGCCGGGCGCTTGGCGGTGATCGTGTCGCCGGACGACCGGCCGGTGAGCCGGCGCCTGATCCAGGGTGCGAAGTGCTGCCCCACCCAGCGCAGGTCCGCACCCCGGGCCGCCAGCCACGGCGTCGGGGCGGGTCGGGGCGGCACCACCAGCCAACCCTCGTCCGGTACTACGTCGAGCGCGGCCAGCACCCGGGCGGCGACCCGGCGATGGCCGGCGGCCGACAGGTGCAGCCGGTCAGGGCTCCAGAGCACCGGGTTGAGGAAGACGTCGTCGGCGAAGAGGTCCACCAGCTTCGCCCCGTACCGCTGCGCCGTCTCGCCGACGGCCCGGTTGAGCAGCGCCACCCGGGGGGCGACCAGCCGCTGGCCGGGCAGCCGGGCCATCACGTCGGCGAACCGGAACAGCAGCACGTCAGCCCCGGTCGCCCGGAACTCGGCGACCACCTGGTCGAAGCGCTCCACCAGGGCATCCGGCTCGAAGTTGCGGCGCAGTACGTCGTTACCGCCGGCCGCGAAGCTGACCAGGTCGGGACGCATCGCCAGGGCGGCCGGCACCTGCTCGGCCACGACGTTGCCGAAGAGCCGCCCCCGGATGGCCAGGTTGGCGTACCCGAAATCCGGCCCCGCCTCGGCGGCCAGCGTTGCGGCCACCAGGTCGGCCCAGCCCCGGAAACTCCCGTCCGGGTACGCGTCGTCCAGTCCCTCGGTGAAGCTGTCACCCACCGCCACGAAGTTGCGCCAGCGCACGTCGCGCCTCCCCTGCACTACTCCCCAGTCCCACCACCCGCCGGGGGCGGACTCCCACCGGCCGGGGGCCAGTCTGTCAGCCGGACCCCCGGCCGGGACACGCCCGGCGACCGAAGGTGATCGGGACCGCAGGCCCGGACCGCGTGCCACTCGTCGATGCGACACCCGGCCGACCGACCCGACAATTCGGCTGCTCCGCTCCGGTGCCGGGTCTACGCTGCCCGGATGCTGCTACGGATGTCCACGCTGTTTCTGCGTACGCTGCGCGAGGACCCGGCCGACGCGGAGGTGCCGAGCCATCGGCTGCTGGTCCGGGCCGGTTACGTCCGTCGCGCCGCCCCGGGCGGCTACACCTGGCTGCCGCTCGGCCGGCTGGTGCTGGACCGGGTCACCCAGGTGGTCCGGGAGGAGATGGTCGCGATCGGCGGCCAGGAGGTGCTCTTTCCGGCCCTGCTGCCCCGGGAGCCGTACGAGACGACCGGCCGGTGGACCGGGTACGGCGACGACATCTTCACCCTGAAGGACCGCCGGGGCGCGGAGTACCTGCTCGGCCCCACCCATGAGGAGATGGCCACCCTGCTGGTCCGGGACACTTTCACGTCCTACCGGGACTTCCCGGTGTCGATCTTTCAGGTGCAGACCAAGTACCGCGACGAGGCGCGGCCCCGGGCCGGGTTGCTGCGCGGGCGGGAGTTCCTGATGAAGGACTCGTACTCGTTCGACCTGGACCGGGCGGGGCTGGCGGCGGCGTACGACCGGCACCGGGCGGCGTACCAGCGGATCTTCGACCGGCTCGGGTTGGCGTACACGATCGTGGCGGCGACCTCCGGCGCGATGGGTGGCTCCGCCTCCGAGGAGTTCCTCGCCGCCACCCCGGTCGGCGAGGACACCTTCGTCGGCTGTACCGCCTGCGACTACGCGGCCAACACCGAGGCGGTGACCACCCCGCCGGCACCGGCCGGCGACGTGCACGCCCACCCTCCGGCGCAGGTGTACGACACCCCGGAGACGCCGACCATCGAGTCCCTGGTCGCGCTCGCCAACGCCCGGCAACTCGGCGCCCGGACCGACTGGACGGCCGCCGACACCCTGAAGAACGTCGTCGTCGAGCTGCGCCGGCCCGGCTCGGACGACCCGGAACTGCTGGTCATCGGCGTGCCGGGGGACCGCGAGGTCGATCTCAAGCGGCTCGCCGCGGTGCTGAGCCCGGCCACCGTGTCGATGTTCGACGGCTTCGCCGACCGGCCGGAGCTGGTCCGGGGCTACCTCGGCCCGCAACTGCTGGCCAAGCTCGGCATCCGCTATCTGGTCGATCCCCGGGTGGCGCCCGGCACCGCCTGGCTGACCGGCGCCAACGAGCCGGGGCGGCACGCCACCGACGTGGTCTGCGGACGGGACTTCACCCCGGACGGGACGATCGAGGCGGCCGAGGTCCGGGCCGGCGACCGGTGTCCGGCCTGCCGCCCGGGGGTGCTGACGATCCGCCGGGGTGTCGAGATCGGGCACGTCTTCCAGCTCGGCCGGTGCTACACCGACGCCTTCCGGGTCGACGTGCTGGGCCAGGACGGCAAGCCGGTCCGGTTGACCATGGGCTGCTACGGCATCGGGGTGTCCCGGGCGGTGGCGGCGATCGCCGAACAGCACCACGACGACCGGGGACTGGTCTGGCCGGCGGCGGTGGCGCCGTGCGACGTACACCTGGTGGCGGCCGGTAAGGGGCCGCAGGTGGAGGCGGCGCTGGAGTTGGCCGGGCAACTCGCCGGGCGCGGCCTGCGGGTGCTGGTCGACGACCGGACGCACGTCTCGGCCGGGGTCAAGTTCGCCGACGCCGAGCTGATCGGAATCCCGCGCGCCGTCGTGGTCGGCCGGCGCTGGGCCGACGGGTACGTCGAACTGCGCGACCGCGCCACCGGAGACCGCACCGAACTGTCGGCGGCGGAGCTGCTGGCGCGGCTGACCGAGCCGGCCCGTCCCGGATCGGACGGCCCCCCGGCGAGCTAGTGGCTGCCTCGCGCTGTCGTTGCCCAGGACGGGAGCCAGGCCGCCTCGGGGAGCGGTGCCAGGCTTGCGAAGTGGTTGATGATCGCCCGAAGTCCGGGGTGCGGACTCGTTCTGGGAAACATGAGGAAGAGCGGGTAGGCGAGCGTCGGGTTGACGATCGGGACGCGGCGTAGGTCGTGGTTCGCCGGCCAGATGTACCGGTCGCGTGCGCCGACGAGGGTGGCCAGGTCGGCGGAGTCCGCGAGGGCGTCGAGGAGTACCTCGTTGCCGAAGTTCGGACCTGCCGCGTCGATGCGGAGGGCGAAGGCCGCGCCGAGCTGATCGTAGAACTCTGCCCATTCGCTCCGGGGCACGATGCCCGGCACCCAGATCCGATGCTCGCGCAGTTGGGGTGGTGTCACTGTCCGTGCGGAGGCGAGCGGATGCCTGGGGCCGACGAGGAGTTCCAGTGGGGAGTCGAAGACGTGGGTCATTTGCACGTCGCGCGGCAGCGTGGCCGGATCGGTGACGGTGCGGAACGAGGCGTCGATCTCGCCTGCCTGGACGGCGGCGGCCGCCACGTGCGGGTCGTCGACCCTGAGGGTCACCACGTCGAGGTCGGTTTCGGGATGCGACCGCCAATAGTCGTGCAGGACGACCGCCTGCGCGCTTCGCAGCCCTAGCACGTCGATCCGTTGGGCCCGCGAGCCCGGCCTTACCGCGGTGACGGCGCGATCGGCACCCGCGACGATATTCCGGGCGTGTGGCAGGAATGCCTGGCCGTCGAGCGTCAGTTCGACCCCTCGGGCGGTACGGGTGAACAGGCGGACCTCCAGCTCGCGCTCCAGGGTGGCGACCCCAACTGCTGGTCGTCTCGGTCATCTCCGGAGCCGCGAGCATCGCCTTCACCGCCGCCTCCGGCGCGTACCTGAAATTGCTCGTCCGCAGTGATCACCTGCTGACCGCGAACGGAAGATTCGAGGGCACGAACTGGGTGGCGACCGCAGCCGGACCGCCGCTCGGTGGCGCGCTCATCGGGCTGCTCGGCCCGGTCATCACCGTCACGGCCGACGCCGTCAGCTACCTGCTGGCCGCGCTCGGGATCCTCCGCATCCGCGGCGGCGACGTCGCGGCACCCCGCAACGGGGCCACCCGGCAGCGCGGGGCCGACCTCCATGGTGGCTGGCGGTTCATCCTGCACGACCGCGCACTACGGTGCCTGTTCCTCAACTCGATCCTGGTCAGCGGCCTGATCATGGCCACCGTCCCGCTCCTGGCCGTCCTCCTGCTGGGCGAATACCACTTCCCGGCCTGGCAGTACGGCCTTGCCTTCGGCATCCCGGCACTCGGCGGCTTCGTCGGCGCCCGCCTCTCCGCGCGCCTCGTGCAGCGTTACGGCCGGTACCTGGTCATGACCGTCTCCGGCTGGCTGCGATCGCTATTCCCGTTCGGTCTCGCGTTCCTCCAGCCCGGCATCGCCGGACTCCTCACCGTGATCATCGTCGAGGGCCTGCTGATCACCTGCATGGGCATCTTCAACCCGATCTACGCCACAGAACGCCTGCAACGGACTCCCGCGGATCATGTCGCCCGGGTACTCAGCGCATGGAGTGTCAGCAGCAAACTCGGGCAGGCCACCCTCACGGTGATCTGGGGCATCCTCGCCACCCTCACCAGCCCGCTCGCCGCGATCACCATCTCCGGCGTTCTCCTGCTCGCCACCCCGCTCCTACTGCCGAAACGGAGACACCTCTCCGACCCTGAACCCGCGACGCGCTGAACATGTCGAATCTGCACACCACCACCGGCCTGATGGCGCCCATGACGGCGAACCGCCCGCTGCAGGACGTGCCGGCGGTGGAGGCAACGTCCCGGCCTTCTACACCTGGTCCGTCGGCCGGCTGGCCCGGCGGGACCGCTGTGCCTGGTAGAGCCGCTGGCACTCGGCGTACCGGGGCAGCAGGTCGGCGGCGCGCAGCTCGGCGAGGCCGGGTGCGTCGGCGTCGCGTTCGGAGAGGATCGCGTCGAGGTCGGCCGGCCAGGGCAGCGCCAATTCCGGGTCCCGGACGTGCACGATCCGCTCCCGCGCCGGGGCGTACCGGGCGGAGCAGAGGTAGCTGACGATGCTCTCCTCCTCCAGCGCCACGAAGGCGTGACCGACCCCCTCGGGCAGATAGACGGCACGGTTGTCGATGGTGTCCAGCCGGGTCACCTCGTGCCGGCCGAAGGTCGGCGAACCGACCCGCAGGTCGACCACCATGTCGAGTACCGCGCCGCGCGGGCAGTAGACGTACTTCGCCTGGCCGACCGGCACGTCGGCCCAGTGCACACCCCGGATCACGCCCCGCCGGGAGACACTCTGGTTGGCCTGCGCCACGGCCAGCTCGAAGCCGAGCGCGTCGGCGAAGACCGCCGCGTCGTACCAGACGACGAGCCGGCCCCGGTCGTCGGAGAACTGCTGCGGGAGGAACTCCCAGGCGCCGGGGATGGAGAGCTCGGTGGCCTTCACTCGCACCTCACAGAGTCGCTCGGTTCTCTCCGGCTTATCGGGACCAACCGCACCATACCGTCCGACGGCCGGAGTGGCCGATCGGAAACCCGACACGGTGTTAGCGTGCCGGGCAGGGGGTAGCAGGTGGTATCGGGAAACCGGGGGTTCGGAGGCACACCGTGACTGAGGTCAGAGTCCGCGACGTCATGACCAGGGGGATCGTCTATCTGCCCGCGGCCACCACTCTGGACGAGGCCGCCCGGGCAATGCGGGACGCCGACATCGGCGACGTGGTGGTGACGGACGGGCCGAGCCTGTTCGGCATGGTGACCGACCGCGACATCGTGGTCCGGGCCGTCGCCGAGGGCAGGGACGCCCGGCAGACCACGATCGGCTCGGTGGCCTCCCGGGACGTCGTGATGATCGAACAGAACTCCACCGCCGCCGAGGCCGCTGCCCTGATGCGGGATCGAGCGGTACGCCGGATCCTGGTCTGTGACAACGACCGGCAACTGGTCGGCATCGTCTCCCTGGGCGACCTGGCGGTCCGCCTGGCCCCGTCGCTGGCGCTGAGCGAGATCAGCGAGGCCGGTCCGCGCCCCTGAGGCACCTCGGTAGCCTGGGTCCATGCCGCAGTCGATGCCACCGAAGCTCGCCGAGATCGTGGCGGAGTTCGCCGCCGCTCCCCGGGACGTGGTCCTCGAGATGCTGCTGGAGTACTCCGACGCGGTGCCACCACTGCCGACGGAGCTGACCGGCCACGCCGGGATGGAGCAGGTCCCGGAGTGCCAGACCGCGTTCTTCCTGCGGGCCGAGGTGGCCGCCGACCGGACGGTGACAACCTGGTTCGACTGCCCGCCCGAGGCGCCCACCACCCGGGCCTTCGCGGGGATCCTCGCGGAGGGGCTGGCCGGGGCGAGCGCCGACGAGGTGCTGGCCGTGCCGGACGATCTCTACCAGCGGATGGGGCTGGCCCAGGCGATCAGCCCGCTGCGGGTACGCGGCGGCAACGCCATCCTGGCCCGGCTCAAGCGGCAGGTCCGGGAACAGCTCGACTGACCCGCGCCGGACCGAACTCCGAGGTGTGGCAACGTTTCACGTGCAACAGCATCGACAGACGTCGCTCCATAGCTGCCGAAGGGCCGTCCGTCAGAGCGCCGCTCCGGCCGCCCGTTCCACCTCGGCCAGCATCAGCCGCAACGACAGGCTGTGCCGCTCCGGCGGCAACCGGTCGAGCGCCCGCCGGGCGTGGCCGAGACCGCCGGCCGCGTCTCCGGCGGAGGCCATCATCAGCCCCCGGTGCAGCTCGATGTGGGTGGCGAACCGGGGCAGGCTGTCCGGGCGGGTGCGGTCCGCCGCGTCCTGCGCAGCCACCGCTGCGGGGTGGCCGAGCCGGGACAACAGCATCGACTCGAAGGTGTGGAACCTCCACCGCGGCACCGCGAAGTCGGAGATCTGCTCCGAGCTGCCGGCCGTGTCGAAGACCCGGCGGGCGTCGTCCAGCCTGGCCAGGCCGGTGGCGGCGTCGCCCCGACAGGCCGCGACGTGCGCCTGTGCGGTCAGCGCGTTCAACCGGCCCAGGGTCGGCCGGTCGGAGAGCGCGACGGCCTGCTCGGCGAGGCGGGCGGCGACCGGCAGGTGCGCTCCCTCGTACGCCAGCGCCAGGGCGGCCCGGCCGCGTACCCAGACCCGGGTCTCCAGGTCGCCGGAGCGGTCCGCCGCGACGGCGGCCATCTCGTACGACCGGATCGCGCCCCGGCCACCGTCGTTGCCGGGCAGGGTCTTGCCGTGCACCGTCATCAACCGGGCGGCCACTCCCCACAGGTGTGGACTGTCCAGTTCCTGTTGCAGCACCACCAGGTCGGCGGCGAGCCGGGCCTGCAACTCGGCGGCGCCGAGCGACATGTAGTCCTGCCCGTACCCCTCGGCCCGGGCGACCCACTCGTCGACGTCCCGACGTGGCCCGATGGCGGCGGCGAACCCGTGCTGGACCAGCTCGGCCACGGCGGAGGAGACGACGACGGTCGCGGCGAGCGCGAGGGCACCTCTGCGGTTCACACTGTCTCCCAACACCCGCTCGTAGGCGAGGACCAGGTCCGGGGTGGCCGGTCGCTTGCCGAGCTCGACGTTGCACAGATGACTCTTGCTGTAGTTGGTACGGGCCGCCATCTGGGTCAACGTGACCTGGGCGTCCGTACGCGCCACCCTCAGCCTTGCGCCGACGTGATCCATCCGTCTACCGCCTGTGCGCTCCGGAAAACACCTGAAAACCGCGCCTACTATCGGTAGTTCTCTGATTACGGGAATGTGGGGATGTGGATCGCTCCAGTTCGATGTGGCACCGGTCAATGTTCTACCGCTTCCGGGCTCAGAACGTAAGCCTGGGATGACCTCGGGATCGGTGCCGGGACGGGAGTTCCACGACCCGCGGGTATGACACGGCTCGACCTCATCGGCCTCCAGGTCGGCTCGTGATCGGTCCGCGCGGGACCGGGGCGCGTACCCGCTCTCTTCCCCCTGGGAAGCGGGCAGGCGCCCCACCGGGTGCGGCGGTCGTGCCGGCGACCGCCGCACCTTCCCGGCCAGCTCAGGAGGCGACTCGGCGTGCGGGTGAGCGGGCGGCGCCTGCCGCCGAATCCCTTTCAACCTCCCTGTGCGGCCCGTCGTGGCCGCAGGTGAAGCCGGGCGAACCGCCGCATCGTCCGGGTTGAAAGCTTCACTCGCCTTGATCGAACACCGGCCGCGACCGCAGCTGTCGTCTATCCGCGAACCGCCGGGTTGCATCTCGACTAATCTGCGGCGACCACGGGTGGCGCGGCGCATCTGTCCCGGGATCCGCGCCGCATGCACAAACACGCCTCACCTTGCGGTCTGGCACACTGCAGCGATGCTGACGTTTGATCGACTCTTCGCCGAGCATGTCGCAACCGGGCTCGCCCGCCAAATGGCGCTGAGCGACCTGGTCGGCGAGCGTGACTGGCACCTCGACCTGCCGAGTGGCACCGTGACCTTCGGAAACGACCTGCGATACCACATCCAGCTACTCGGCACTGAGAGCCACGAGGACGGCAGCTGGCTGTGGGCATGGGCCAACGAGGCGAGCGACCTCCCGCCGGCGCTGCTGCATTTGTGCGGCTGGCTGCGCGAGTACGGCCACCGCCAGGGAGTTGCCGAGCTCACCGAGCCCACGTTCGCGCTTCGGCGCGCAGACGGTCACCGCCTCGCCCTGCTGGCCTCCGGCCTGACCGGCCGGTGTTACTTCCGCGGCCCTTACTCCGGCGGCGCGGTCTTCTTTCACCTCGACGACGCCCCGCCGCAGATCACCGCGTCTGTCCGGCCGGAGCGCGCGCTGACCGTCCTGGGCCAGGTCATTCAGAGCTTCCCGGTGGACCACCGCATTGCCGTGGAGTCGTTCCTGCACCAGCAGTCGTGGCGCCTGGACCAGGCGTCCACGTCGGTGACCGCGCACCACTCCGACGGATCCACCCTGCGCGTCGACTTCGACGCCGTGGGTCGTGTCAGCAACATGTCCGGCACGGTCAAGGCTGTTGCGTAGTCGATTGAGGGGCGTGCGCAGTCGATTGGGAGGCGGTTGAGCTGGGAGTTTGCGTGCGGACGGCCATCAAGCCCGGACCGGCAACGGACCCGCTGTCTTCGCCACACTCCGTAACACCTCAATCGGCTACCACCGCAGCAACGGCGAAACCGACATCGCCCGAGCCACCCGACGCGCAGCCCATCGCCCACGCGACCTCATCGACGCCGTGACCAGAAGCAACCCAACAGCGCAATAGCCCTGATTCGTACCCGCACATCCAATTGTCGATGTGGTAGACATCGACAACCTGTGCTACCCCTCGGCGGGGGTGACCGGCGGCGAGCCGGTCGACGGGGGCGAAGGGAAGTGTCCCGGATGAGCGAGACGACACTGTGCCTGCCCTGCGCGCTCGCCCTGCGCCCGCCGGTGACCGCACCGCCCCACCACTGCCCGGGGCAGGTACGCCTGGTCTCCGGCACCGGCCAGGTCCGGATCGTCCTCTGCGGATGCCGCATCTGCTGGCCGGGCCGCTCGGCCGACCCGTCCGGCCCAGAGCCGACCAATCCGTCCACCCCGAAGCCGACCGAGCCGTCCGGGCCGAAGCCGACCGACGGGTCGGGACGGCCGTCAGCCGACCTCCCGGGCGAGCCCCTCGACGACCTCGGCGTTCGGCAGGAGCCCGAGGGCGGCGCCGGGTAGCGCGATCTTGCTGTGCCGGACGCCGGACCCGACGATCACGTACGGCGTACCGACCACTCGCGAGTCGACCAGGATCGGCCACTGGCCGGGCAGCCCGATCGGGGTGATGCCGCCGTACTCCATCCCGGTCAGCTCGACAGCCTCGGCCATCGGGGCGAAGCTCGCCTTGCGTACGTCGAGGTGGCGACGCACCACCCCGTTCACGTCGGCCCGGGTGGTGGCCAGTACGACGCAGGCGGCGTACCGGACCGCCCCCTCCCGCTTGCCGGCCACCACCACGCAGTTCGCCGACACGTCCAGCCCGACGCCGTACGCGGTGCAGAACGCGGCGGTGTCGGCCAGGGTGGCGTCGATCGGTGCGACCAGGATGTCGTCCACGCCGACCGGCGAGTCGGCGGGCCAGCGGTGCAGGGCCTCGGTGACCGGCGGTGCGAGCAGATCCTGGCGGGTCCGGGCCGGCTCCGTCTTCAGGGTTCCCATCACGCCCGTGATCCTCGCACCGACCGCCCCGACCAGGCACACCGCCCGCGTTCCGGTGCGTTGACCGGCGGCGGTGACGGCCGGTCAGCTACCGGCGAGGAAGGCGTTGTCCGGCACCAGGGTGCGCTCCCGGAGCCGGTCCCGTTCGGGTGCCTGGGCGGCTCGCTCCCGCTGCAGCTCGACGTCCTCGATGGCGTGTCGGACGGCGAACCGGACCACGCCGTAGAGGAAGACGAAGCCGCAGACGTACATCATCGCGGCCAGAGCCATGTAGATCATGCGTTCGAGCCTAGGCGCCGAAGCTGGAAATTATTCGCATACCCGACGGGGTCGCCCGGTCGGGTGGCGCAGTACGGCGTCGAAGACCTGGGCCAGTTCCGCCGCATCCTCGCCCGCGTGGTGGGTGTGCGGAATCCCGGTCAGCCCGAGGGCGTGCTTGATCTTTCCCTTGTGCGTACCGGCCCACTCGCCGCCGGTCCGTCCCATCCAGTAGCTGCGCAGGTCCACTCCGGAACCGGTCGCCCCGAACGGACTCCGGCCGGTGAACCGGACGAAGTACCAGTGCACGAACATCCCGTCCCAGACGGCGGGAGCGGCCAGAAAGACCGGCCGGCCCTGCTTGCGCAGCCCGTTCACCCACCTCGCCGCCGAGGCCATCGCCACCTCGGCCGGCGGCGCCTCCCGGAGCAGGCGCTCCCGGTCCAGTCCGGAGACGGCGAGCGCCTGCGGCACGAACTCGTCGGAGATCGGGCGCAGTTCGGTGTAGAAGGCCAGCTCAGGGTGCCCGGCCACCGCCATGCCCAGCGAGATCATGCTGTACGGCCCGGGGATCGGCCCGTCCGCCTCGACGTCGACCGCGACGTACAGCTCCGGAAGATCAGCCACGGGACCAGCTTGCGGTGCCGCGCCGGAGGGGTCCACCGAATTCCGCCCGGACGCCGCAGGGCGATCCGACTGCGGGACACGCCACACCTGAATATTAGTTGAGGTATTCGGGGCTACCCTCGACCCGTGACCGAACCCGCACACACCCTCACCGTCGGACAGCTCGCCGAGCGCAGCGGTGTCGCCGTCTCGGCCCTGCACTTCTACGAGGCCAAGGGACTGATCACCAGTACCCGGACCAGCGGTAACCAGCGCCGCTACGGCCGCGACATCCTGCGCCGGGTCGCCTTCATCCGGTTCGCCCAGCGGGTCGGTGTGCCGCTGGCCCAGATCCGGGAGGCCCTGGCCAGCCTGCCGCAGGAGCGCACACCCACCCGGGCGGACTGGGCCCGGCTCTCGGCGAACTGGCGCGGCCAGCTCGACGAGCGGATCGTCGCCCTGCAACGGCTCCGCGACGACCTCTCCGACTGCATCGGCTGCGGCTGCCTGTCCCTGGACCGGTGTGCCCTCTCCAACCCCGAGGACGTGATGGCCAGCACCGGCCCGGGGCCGCGCCACCTGCTCGCCGGCCTCACCGGGCCGGCACCCGCACCCGAGGGTCCGGTCGCCGCCCTGGGCGGAACCTGCGACGGACCGGACGTCTGCACCCCGGACGACTCCACCGACCCCGTGATGGCCCAGGTCTGACGGCAGGGAGATTTCATGCCGGAATAGGGTATAAGGCCGCGCCGACCGGGAACGCAGGGCCGATCTACGGCTCTGGGAGGGTGAGATGCGGTACCCGAGTGCGGCCAGCGACAGCCGCCCCGCCGCCGGGCGGAGCGGCCGGCCAGCCGGCGGCTCCGGTCGATGACGCCACTCGGGTTGAGGATTCCCGGCGTGGACCTGCGCCGCGTCCACCTGCCCACCCTGCCCGAAGCCCTCTCGCCGCGCAGCGTGCCGCAACTCGTCGCCGGAGTCGCGCACAACGCCGAGTCGATGGTGACCCGGGCGGCCCGGGCCGCCGGACTCGATCGCCGTGCGGTCTGGACCCGGCCCGGCCGGCACCACATCGAGGTGCACGGGATCGCCCAGCCCGGTGGTGAACGGCTGGGCGCGCAGATCGAACAGGCGCTGGAGGAGGTGCCCGGGGTCGAGTGGGCCCGGATCAACGCCCCCTCCGGGCGGGTGGTGGTGGCGGTCGGCACGCCCGCGCCGCGACTGCGGGAGCTGATCGCGGTGATCGCCACGGTGGAGCGTACCGACGGCCGGGAGCCCGACCCGGACTGCGCGGAACCGCATCCCCCGGAGGAGGGCCCGCGGACCCGGCGGGCGATGACCAGGATCGCCACGGACGCGTTCGGGCTCGGCCTGTCGGCAGCGGTCCGGATCATGCCGTTCACCCGGGCACCGGGTGAACTCGCCGGCCTGCTCCGCGCGGTCGACCTGCACCCGAGGCTGCACGCGCTGGCCGGCCGAGGGCTGCGCGGCGACCACCGGGCCGACTCCTGGCTGCCGCTGGCCACCGTGCTGGCCCAGGGCCTGACCGGCGGCTGGGCCGGAATCCTGCTCGACGGCGCCCAGCGAGTCCTGCAGTGGGGCGAGGCCCGGGCCCAGTTGGCCGCCTGGGAGAAGACCGAGCCGCTACTCGCCGGCACCCCGGAACGGGCCCGGGCGGCACCCCCGCCGGACGAGCGGCCACGCCCGAAGCCGGACGGCCCGGTCGAGCGGTATCTGGCCCGGGTACTCGAATCCGGCACCGTCGCCGGCGCCGCCGCGCTCTCGCTGGCCGGCCGCAAGCGGGCGGCCGCGCTGGCCCTGTCCAGCATCCCGAGCGCGGCCGTCGCCGGCCGGGAGGCGTACGCGGCCCGGCTCGGCTGGCTGCTCGCCCGCCGGGGCGTGATCGCCATGGACCGTACGGTGCTGCGCGAACTGGAACGCCTGGACGTGTTGGTGCTGGACGCCGCCGCGCTGCGTTCCGCCCGGGGTGTCCTCACCGACCTGCTACCGCTGCCCGACGTCGACGCCGAGGAGGCGGCGGGACGGGCCTTCGACCTCTTCGACCCGGAGGCCCCCGGCCGGGTACGCGACGCCGACGGCTGGAGCCTCGGCCCGCTCGACGCGCTGCGGCTGCCTGCCGGGGTCGGCGCCGAGCAGATCGCACGGCTCCGCCCGGACGGTGGCACCCTGCTCGGCCTGACCGCCGACGGCCGGCTCGCGGCAGTGGTCCGGGTGGCCGCCGAACCCGCCCCCGGAATCGACGCGCTGCCAGCCGCGGCCCGGGGGGCCGGCCTGCGCCTGCTGGTCGCCGACGACGGCGACGGCGGTGAGCACGACTTCGCGGACGGGCACCTGCCCGGCGGGCCACGACTCGCCGGGTCGATCCGGTCGTTGCAGTCCGAGGGGGCGATGGTCGCCCTGGTCTCCGGCGATCCGCGTGCGCTGGCCGCCGCCGACTGCGGACTCGGGATGTGGCACGCCGACGAGCCGCCGCCGTGGGGCGCCCACCTGCTGGTCGGCTCCGACCTCGGGGTGGCGGCGCTGGTGGTCGAGGCCGCCGGACTGGCCCGTACGGTGGCCCGGCAGAGCATCGCGCTGGCCGCCGGAGGCAGCGGGCTCGGCGCGGTGGCGGCGTTCACCGCGGCACCGGCGCAGCTACCGGCCCGGACCATGACGGCGGTCAACGCCGCCGCCGGGCTGGCGATCGGGCAGGGCGTCTGGCGGGCGGGCCGGCTGCCGCAGCGGCGTACCTCGCCCGCGGCCCCGGCGACGCCCTGGCACCTGATGCCGGTACGCAACGTGCTGGAGAGGCTCGGCACCGACCAGGCGGGCCTCTCCACCGAGGAGGTCGGGCGGCGCGGCCGGACGGCGTCGACCGGCGCGGCCGACACCCTCGACCTGCCCCGGGCGTTCGTCGAGGAGCTGGCGAACCCGCTCACCCCGGTGCTGGCCGGCGGCGCCGGGCTCTCCGCCGCGGTCGGCTCGATCGCGGACGCCGCGCTGGTCGGCGGGGTGATCGGGCTGACCGCGCTGATCGGCGCCGCACACCGGGTCTCCACCGAACGGTCGCTGGCCGAACTGCTGTCCCGGTCGGCGGTGACCGCCCGGGTCCGGCGGGACGGCACCGAGCGGGTCGTCGCCGCCGGCGAACTGGTCCCCGGCGACATCGTGGCGCTCGACCCGGGTGACGCCGTGCCGGCGGACTGCCGGGTGGTCGAGGCGGTCGGCCTGGAGACCGACGAGTCGTCGGTGACCGGGGAGTCGCTGCCGGTGGCGAAGACCAGCCAGCCGGTGGTGGCCGCCGCGGTCGCGGACCGCCGCTCGATGCTCTACGAGGGGACCACCGTCGCCGCCGGCCGGGGCCTCGCCGTGGTGGTGGCGACCGGGGCGGACACCGAGGTCGGCCGGGGGATGGCGCTGGCCGGCGAGGCCGCTCCGACCAGCGGGGTCGAGGTCCGGCTCGGCCGGCTGACCAAGATGTCGATTCCGCTCGCCGCCAGTTCGGCGGTGGCGGTCGCCGGGGCCGGGCTGCTCCGGGGTGTACCACTGGTGGAGTCGGCCGGCACCGCCGCCAACCTCGCGGTCGCCTCCGTACCGGAGGGATTGCCGTTCCTGGTGAGCGCCGCGCAGTTGGCGGCCGCACGCCGGCTGGCCGAACACGGCGCGCTGGTCCGCAACCCGCGCACCATCGAGGCGCTGGGCCGGGTCGACGTGCTCTGCTTCGACAAGACCGGCACCCTGACCGAGGGCCAGCTGATGCTGGCCGGAGTCGGCGACGGCGAGCGGTACGCCGACCTCGACGCGCTGGACAAGCCGCTGCGTGGCGTACTCGCGGCGGCGCTGCGGGCCACCCCGGCAGCAGACCGTCCGGAGGAGGTCAGCCAGCAGACCGACCGGGCGGTGCTGACCGGCGCTCGCCGGGCCGGCGTCGGCACCGGCACCCGGACGCACCCCTGGCAGCAGGAGCACGCGCTGCCGTTCGAGCCGTCCCGGGGCTACCACGCCACGGTCGGCCGGCATCGGGGGCACCACCTGCTCAGCGTCAAGGGCGCCCCGGAGACGATCCTGCCCCGGTGCACCCGGCACGACGACCGGAGCCTGGACGAGGCCGGTCGGCGGGCCCTCCAGGAGACGTTGGACCGGCACGCCGGGGCCGGGCAGCGGGTACTCGCGGTGGCCGAGCGGGAACTGCCCGGCGACACGGTCGCCGAGACCGACGTCGAGGAGCTGACCTTCGTCGGCTTCCTGGCCCTCTCCGACGGGGTACGCCAGAGCGCCGCCCCGGCGGTGCGCCGGATCCGGCAGGCCGGGGTGCACACCATCATGATCACCGGTGACCACCCGGCCACCGCCGAGGCGATCGCCGCGATCATCAGCACCGACGGCACCGACCAGCGGGTGGTCACCGCCACCGAGCTCGACCGGCTCGACGACGACGCTCTCGCCGAGCGGCTGGCCCGGACCGACGTGGTCGCCCGGTGCACGCCGACGCACAAGGTACGGATCATCCGGGCGTTGCAGAAGTGCGGCCGTACGGTGGCGATGACCGGGGACGGCGCCAACGACGCGCCCGCGATCCGGCTCGCCGACGTCGGCATCGCGCTCGGCCAGCGGGGCACCCCGGCCGCCCGGGCCGCCGCCGACCTGGTGGTCACCGACGACCGGCTCGAAACGATCATTGCCACCCTGGTCGAGGGGCGCGCGATGTGGTCCTCGGTACGGCACGCGCTGAGCATCCTGGTCGGCGGCAACCTCGGCGAGATCGCGTTCAGCGTACTCACCGCCGCGCTGACCGGCCGGTCCGCGCTGAACGGCCGGCAGATGCTGCTGGTCAACCTGCTCACCGACCTGGCACCGGCGATGGCGATCGCGGTCCGGGCACCCCGGGAGGAGAGCATGGAGGGCCTGCTCACCGAGGGGCCGGAGACCTCCCTCGGCGCCACCCTCACCCGGGAGATCGCGCTCCGGGCCGGTACCACGACCCTCGGTGCGACCACCGGCTGGACCCTGGCCCGCTATACCGGGACCCGCCGCCGGGCCGGCACGGTCGCGCTCGCCTCGCTGGTCGGTACCCAGCTCGGCCAGACCCTGCTGGACGGTGGAGCGAGCCCGAGCGTGCTGGCCTCGACCGCGGTCTCGGTGGCCGTCCTCGCCGGGGTGATCCAGACCCCGGGGCTGAGCCAGTTCTTCGGCTGCACCCCGCTCGGGCCGGTCGGCTGGGGGATCGCCGCCGGCAGCGCACTGAGCGCCACCCTCACCAACGCCGCCGTCGACCGGCTGATCACCCCACCGGCCGCCGACGGTGACCCCGGCGGTACCGGCCACCCCCGACAGAACCGGTGACACCGACGGGACCGGCAGTACGTCACCGGCCGGTGGCGCCGCCTTGATTCGCGGCGGCACCACCGGCTCCGACCGGCCCGGCTGAGCCCCGCCTTCCCCCCGAGGCCCGGGTCAGGAGCCCCGCGGCCAGACGAACTCCACCGCCGGCCCCCGCGCCGGCAGTTCGGTGACCCTGCCGACCGCGCCGGTCGCCGGATCGAGCACCTGGAGCGCGTCACCCTGTCCGTCGGCGGTACGCAGTCGCAACAGCACCCCCTCCGGCAGGTACCCGAGCGGCTCGTTCCACCAGGCACGGGCGGCCGCCGGGCTCGGACTCGGCGCGGGCGGGCCGGGGCGGTCGGCGTACGGCAGGGGGATCCGACGTACCGCCTTGCTGGTCAGGTCGACCCGGATCAGCTCGCCACCGTGGTCCAGACCCGGCATGCCCTGCTCCGGATCCGCCAGCTCGACCACGCTGAACAGCAGCGCCCGCCCGTCCGGGGAGAGCCTCGGCGTCTCCCAGCCCACACTCTCCGCCGGCCGCAGATACAGCCGCAGCTCGAACTGGAACCGAGTTGGCTCGGCAGCGCCCGCCGCGTCGACGAGCCGGAGTTCGAGGCTCGTCCGCCGGGTCGATCCCTTCGGGACTCCAAGGAGCACCGCCTCGCCGCTGGGCAGCACCGCGACCGGCTGCCACCGCTCACTGTCCACACCGGGGACCTGTCGCCGCTCCCCGGAGGTGAGGTCGAGCCGGACCGGCGCGGCATCCTCGTCGAGGTTATCGGTGAGCAGCAGCCAGCGGCTCTCCGGCGACCAGGCGACCGGGGAGGACCCTTCGGTGAGCTGATGCCGGGCGGTACCGGTCAGGTCGCGTAGGACGTACCGGCCGTCGCGCTGCTCACCGAGCCAGCGGCCGTCCGGGGAGAGGGTCGGCCGGGTGTGCGACGCCCCCTGTGCCGAGGTGACCGGCTGGGCCAGCCGGTGCTGCCGGCCGTCCTCGGTGAGCAGCACCGGTGCGGGCGCGTCCCGTCTCAGGTCGGCGTAGACGAGCACCCCGCGGCCGACCGGGCCGGTGGCCGGCAGCGGATCCGGCCCCGATGCCGGCAGGTCGAGCCGCTCCGGCAGCCAGTCGACGGTCGGCACCGCGACGACCGTCTGCCCGACGGGCGGATCCGGGCGCAACCCGACGACTGCGACCGCGCCGAAGGCGACCACGGCCGCCGCCGCGGCCACCGGAGCGAGCCGGGCGGCATGCCGGCGCCGCCGGGCGACCCGGACGGCGCGTCCGGTCACGTCGTACACCTTCGCGTGCTCGGCGACCTCACCGAGCATGTCCCTCAACCCGTTCATCTGCCACCTCCATCGGTTCACTCATCAGGTCGGCGAGTTCGGGGGCGAGCGTCCGCAGCCGGCCGAGGGCATGGCTGGTCTGGCTCTTCACGGTGCCGATCGAGCAGCCCAACACCGCCGCGGTCTCAGCGACCGAGAGGTCCTCGAAGAACCGCAGCACCAGCACCGCCCGCTGCCGCCAGGTGAGCCGGGCGAGGGCGCGTTCCAGGACGAGCCGGGAGACCACGCCGTCGGCCGCGTCCCCAGTTGGCCCGACCTCGGGTACGCCTTCGGCGGGTTGCACCACCTGCCGTCGCCACCTGCGCCAGGACAGGATCCGCTCGTTGTACATCACCCGCCGGACGTACGCCTCGGGATCGCCGGTCGCGGCGACGCGCCGCCACCGTGCGGCGACCTTGACCAGCGCGGCCTGCAACAGGTCCTCGGCGTCGTGGTGCCGCCCGGTCAGCAGGTAGGCCACTCGGGACAGTCGGACCAGTCGTGCCTCGACGAACTCCCGGAAGCCAACGTCGTCCTCCACGATCCACGATCCCTCCCGTGACAACTCGCTCTGCCGGATACATGCCGACGAACCGCGACAGGTTGGAACCAGCACCGGAGATACACGACGACGCAGTCAGATATGTCGCTGCTTCTATTAATTTCCCTTCGAGATCAGTAGCGTCACGGTAGCCATCGGTGGCGGGGGCCACCGAGAGATGGCAGACGGAGGGGGACATATGCGTCGAACGATCGCCATCCTGGCCGCCGGAACGTTGGTGGCCGCAGGGTTGACACCCACCGGTGCCCAGGCCCGGCCGGGTAGCGACGAGCACACCACAGGCGCTGCCACCAGCGCACCGACCATCGGCCTCGCCAAGGTGAAGCCGAGCGCCGCGAAGCAGCCGGCCGGGCCGAACCCGTTCCTCGCGCTGCTGCCGGATCCCGCCAAGGCGGACTACGTCGGGTGGAAGAACTGGCTGGCGAAGCAGGGCGACCAGCGGGCCGGGCTGCGGGCGCAGCAGCGGGCGGTGGCCGCCGCACCGGTGCTGGCCGACGAGGAGGAACCGGCCGGCATCCGGGGCGGCAACGACACCCCGGCCACCGCGCAGCGGATCACCGGATTCGGTACCGCCGGCAAGGACAATCCCCGGCTGCGGATCCTCGGCACCCTCTCTCCGGAGCAGGTGGACGCGACGGAGATCGCGCCGAACCCGGAGGACGACGGCGCCATTCCGCTGGCCGGCGAGACCGGGGTCGGTGCGGCCGAGCAGGCCGTCACCACCACGGCGGCGATCGGGGACGGCCCGCACGGCAGCACCGGCAGCGGCAGCGGTGACTTCGACTTCTACGAGGTGACCGGCACCGCCGGCCAAACCCTGACGGTCGACATCGACACGCCGGCCGGCGAACTCGACTCGGTCGTGCTGCTCTACGACGCCGAGGGCGAGTTGATCGCGCTCAACGACGACAGCCCGGAGGGACTGGACAGCCTGCTGGTGCACCAGTTCGCCGCCGACGGCACCTACTACGTGGCGGTGGTCGGCTTCCCGACGATTCCGGAGGACCCGTTCGACTCGGCCAGCGGTGCGGGTGCCGGCAGCGAGGGGCCGTACCAGGTGACCATCGGGACCGCCGAGCAGGACAGCGACTTCTTCGCCGTGAAGTTGCGGCCGGGTGACGTACTCGGTGCCTCGGTCGAGGGGTCGGCCGCCAAGATCACGGTCTACGACCCGGATGGCCACGAGGTGCACGGCTCCGACCAGGACGGCTCCTCCCTCTATCCGCCGAACAGCCCGCTCCCGGGCGGCGGAAACGCGGTCACCGAGCACGTGGCCGACGAGGCCGGCTGGCACTACGTCGGCGTCAACCTCGGCGACGGCATGTACGACATCACGGTCGAGGCGTACCGGCCGGGGCAGCAGCCGCGGCAGACGCTCTTCCTCGACTTCGACGGCGCGCGGATCAACACCGCCATCTTCGGCGGCCCGGGCGTACGCACCCTCAGCCCGATGCGGTCCTTCCTCGGCCGCTGGGGGCTGACCGCCGCCGACGAGGACGCGGTCATCGACGCGATCGTCGCCGAGGTCCGGGAGAACCTGCGCCACGACATGATCGAGAGTGGTCTCAACCAGCGCTTCGACATCCGGATCCTGAACAGCCGGGACCATGCGGACCCGTTCGGGCAGGCGAACGTCAGCCGGATCATCATCGGCGGCAGCATCGAGGAGTCGGGCGTACCCACCATCGGGGTCGCCCAGTTCATCGACCCGGGCAACTTCGGCACCCAGGACTCCGCCCTGGTGCTGCTGGACGTGCTCAGCGACCCGGCCGGTGACGACGCGTCGCTGAACACGTACCTCAGCGGGGCCAGTGACCGGATCGGCTTCGTCGGCCAGGCGGTGGGCAACGTGACCGCGCACGAGGCCGGGCACTTCTTCGGCGACTGGCACGTCGACCAGTTCAACGACCACGCCAACCTGATGGACCAGGGCGGCAACTTCCCGCTCATGTTCGGGGTCGGCCCGGACGGCGTCGGTGGCACCGCCGACGACCCCGACGTCGACTTCGGCGAGGACACCTTCAACCCGGGCGAGGGCTTCACCGGCACCGAGGACACCCTCAGCCGGATCGTCTTCGGCGTCACCCGGTGAGCGCCGACTAGCACCGTCGACCGTTCACGGCGGCCCCTTCCGGTTGCACCCGACCGGGAGGGGCCGCCGGCTGTCCGGGGTGGATCCGCCCGGTGCCGGCCGGCGCTCCGGAACGCTGACCGGACCGTTCCGGAGCCGGTCGTGATGGTGTCTGCTGTCATGGTCACGCACGGGTTCCCTGGTCGCCCCGCCCGCCGGTACGTTGCCTGCAGCCGGTGATCGACGGCTCGCCGGTGCGGCGTGCCGACGTCGTCGGGCACGACTACGGACGAGGCGAGGAGTACTGATGCGGTACGTACGGCTGGGCGGCTCGGGACTGGAAGTGTCGAGCGTCGTCCTCGGTTGCATGAGCTTCGGCGACCCGCAGCGCGGCACCCACTCCTGGTCGGTCGGGCTGGACGAGGCGCGGCCGTTCATCCGGCAGGCGATCGAGGCCGGGATCACCACCTTCGACACCGCCAACGTCTACTCCCTCGGCACCAGCGAGGAGATCACCGGAAAGCTGCTCGGCGAGTTCGCCCGGCGGGACGAGGTGGTCATCGCCACCAAGGTGCACGGCCGGATGGGTCCGGGGCCCAACGGCGGCGGGCTGTCCCGGGCTGCGATCCTCACCCAGGTCGACGAGAGCCTGCGCCGGCTCGGCACCGACTACATCGACCTCTACCAGATCCACCGGTACGACCCGAACGTGCCGATCGAGGAGACGATGGAGGCGCTGCACGACCTCGTACGGGCCGGCAAGGTGCGCTATCTCGGCGCCTCCTCGATGTGGACCTGGCAGTTCGCGCAGGCGCAGTACACCGCTGACCTGCACGGCTGGACCCGGTTCGTGTCCATGCAGGACCAGTACAACCTGATCATGCGGGAGGAGGAGCGGGAGATGCTTCCGTTCTGCCTCGACCAGGGCGTCGGGGTACTGCCCTGGAGCCCGTTGGCCCGGGGTCGGCTGACCCGGGACTGGCAGGTCACCACCACCCGCAGCGCGACGGACAACTTCGGCGGCACCCTCTACAAGCAGGCCGAGGAGGCCGACCGGCGGGTGGTCGGCGCGGTCGCCGAGGTGGCCGGCGCACTCGGGGTTCCCCGGGCCCAGGTGGCGCTCGCCTGGCTGCTGCACCAGCCGGCGGTGACCGCCCCGATCGTCGGTGCGACGAAGCCCGAGCACATCACCGACGCGGTCGCCGCGGTCGACCTGTCGCTCGGCGAGGACGAACTGCGCCGGCTCGGCGAGCATTACGTACCGCACGCCCCGGAAGGCTTCTGACCGGACACCGGATGGCAGGGCCGGGCGGTAACCACTGCCGAACCGGCCGTCCGGCGACCGGTACCGTGATCGAACGCTGTCTCCGGGAGTCGTGCTCAACGACCGCTACCTGATCGGGAACCAGGTCCCGACCGGCGGCATGGGAGACGTCCGGTCCGCCACCGACACCGTCGGGCCGCCGGCCTCGCCGCGCTCTCCGGGCGGGGCACCGAACGTATCGCCGCGGCGATGTAGCCGGAGGCTCTCGTCACTCGGCTCGATGCGTACGGGTCGTCTCCTGTGGCATAACCAGATTGCTGATTTCCAGTCGGCCGACCCGTACCGAGGACAGCCGTACCTCCTGGATGACGGCACGGCGGATCACCAACCGGCCGATGGCCAGCGCGCCGACGGCGACCGCGCCGAGGGCCAGCCCGCCGACCGCTGACGCGCCAAGGCTGGCAGCGCCGAGGGCGGAGCTGCTGCGGGCCGTCGCCGTCGTGCCGCCGATCCCAGCCATCCGCCAAAGCGAGACCGGCGACCCGCAGCGCCGACATGCCGTCATGAACTCATCGTGTACCAGGGCGACCGGCGCCGTTGGTTCTTTCGGCAGCCAATGCTCGGTGCCTGACCGATCCGGTCGCAGGCCGCTGCCGCCTGGGATGCGGTAAGGCCCCGCTCAGCGTGCACGGCGCAGTTCGGCGACCAGCGTGCAGTGGCCGTCGTTCGTCGCCGCATCGCGGGCCAGACGGTCCAGCACAGCATGCGCCTCAGCGACGCTGCCTTGCTCGAATCGTGCCTCGGCGAGCTGCACCATCGCGTAGCAGCCATCTTCGCCGCCATCGGCGATCAGTCCGTCCAGCAGCGCAATCGCCCGGTCGAGTTGTCCCGCCCGGCGCCATCCCTCCGCCGCCTCAAGCAGGATCTCGCCCCGATCGTCCGGATATTGATCCGCCTCGTCCTCAAGGCTCATCGCCTCGTCAACCGCACTCCTCGACACGGCGTACACCGTACCGGCTACGAGCGTCGACGAGCCGCGATTCGCCGACAGCCAGACGGCAGCGGATCGTACTGATGCGTAATAGATGATCTTGCATCAAGCGTTACGCCTGCTCAGGGCAATGTGTGGTGGAGCCGAGGGGACTCGAACCCCTAACCCCTGCCTTGCAAAGGCAGTGCTCTGCCAGTTGAGCTACGGCCCCGGGCGGGACGATGCCGTCCCGGGGATGGCAGTCCGGTCAACGCCCTACCGCAGGTCGGGTGCGGTGGTGGCCTCGTGCCAGAGGGCGCGCTCGTCGTTGGATTCCTTGACCTTCTTGTAGACGAGGGCCGCAACGCCCACCACGCCGACAACGAGCAGGATCTTCTTCAACATGGACGTATCCTCACGCTCGACGAGCCGTCGGACGGTATGAAGTGGGGCTAGATGGAATCGAACCATCGACCTCAGAGTTATCAGCTCTGCGCTCTAACCGACTGAGCTATAGCCCCCCGTTGCGACGAGCAAGGTTACCGTACCTCCGGCGCCGATCCCAACTCGGGGGCGGCGGTTCGCCGACCGAGCCGTCGTACCAGCTACGACGCAGACCGTACCGGAACGGCGGATGCCGGGGCCACCGCTTTGCGGCGCCCCGGCATCGACGAAGCTGCTGTCGACCGTTCAGTCACGCTCGGCGAGGGTCAACTCGACACCGCCGACCAGGTCGGCGCAGACGTTGTAGATGAACGCGCCGAGGGTGGCGAGTGCGGTGAACAGCACCACGTTCACCAGCCCGATCAGACCGGAGGTGAGGATCACGCCCTTGGCCGTGATCTGGAAGGTGTCGCCGGTGCCCTGCCCGCCACTCGCGCTGATCATGTCGGTCAACGTGCCGTTCACGCTGTCGAAGACGCCCATCGCGTCGAGCGCCAGGTAGAGCACGGAGGTCGCGACTATCACCACGATGAACAGCACCAGCGAGACCGCGAACGAGAACTTCATCACGGACCACGGGTCGATCCGCTTGAGGTTCAGCCGGGCCCGACGGGGACCACGCGAGGCGGCGGAGCTGACCGTACTGCGGGCGGCGCGGACCGCCTCGGTCACCCGGGCCGCACCGACCGCGCCGGCGCTACCGGGCGTACCCGGGCCCGGTGCGCCCGCGGCACCGGGAGCTCCGGTCGCGGTACGCGCCGCCGCGCCGCCGAGGCCGAACCGGCCGGTGCCCGGGGTCGTCTGGGCGCTCCCACCGGCCCGACCCGGCCGGAACGCACTCTGCGGCGCACCGCCGGAGATCGGCTGGGTCGCCTCGGCGCCGGTGGCGGCACCCGGGGAACCCGGCCGGTCGGTCCGGCCGGGAATCCGCGCGGTACGGAGCGCCTCGCCGGACTGCTCCAGCCGGCTCGTCGCGGTCGAATCGCTGTTGCCCGCCTGATCGGACCGGTTCACCCCGGAACTGCCTCGGGAAGCCGCAGCGGTCGCCGCCGGAGACGTCGCGGCAGTCGCGGCTTCCGTCGTGGCAGACGCCGGTTTTCCGCCCTCGGCCGCCCCGGCCGACGGTGTGGTCGACTCCTCGGGCAGCTCGTCGGGTGGCGGCGGCATGCCCGGCGCCCGGGTGAACTTGGGGGACGGCGTGTCGGCGCTGACCATCGCCCGGCCAACGGCCGCGCGGCCGGTCGCTGGTGCACCGCCCGCGGCGGCCTCCTCGTCGACCGGGTTGGTCGAGGTCCCCGCAGCCCCCGACTTCGCCTGTGTCTCCGTCATCAACTAGTCCTGTTCGTCAGGCTCGTCGGCATTGCGAGCAATCGCCACAATAGTCACGCCGTCTGGTAGGTCCATCAGTTTGACACCCATTGTGTTCCGATCACGCGTTCGGCGTACAGGCTTCACCGGAGTCCGGATCACGCCGCCGTTGCTGGTGATGGCAAACAGCTCGTCGTCCGGGCTGATGACGACCGCGCCGACCAGACCGCCGCGGCGCTCTGTGATCTTCGCGGTCAGCACCCCTTTACCTCCCCTACCCTGCACGGGGTATTCCTCGATCGGGGTACGTTTCGCGTAACCCCCGTTCGTCGCCACGAGGACATCCAGGTCCATGCCCTCGCGGACCACCTCCATCGCCAGCAGCACGTCGTCGTCGGTGAACCGCATCCCGATCACGCCGGAGGTGGCCCGACCCATCGGCCGGAGCGCCTCGTCGGTGGCGTTGAACCGGATCGCCTGCGCCTTCTTGGACACCAGGAGGAGGTCGTCCCCGGGTCCCGCCAGCGCCGCTCCGACCAGCTCGTCCTCGTCGCGGAGGTTGATCGCGATGATGCCGCCAGAGCGGTTGGAATCGAACTCCTCCAACCTCGTCTTCTTCACCAGACCGTTCCTGGTGGCCAGGACCAGGTACGGCGCAACCTGGTAGTCCGGGATCTCGATCACCTGGGCGATCTGCTCGTCGGGCTGGAAGGCGAGCAGATTGGCCACGTGCTGGCCTCTCGCCACCCTACTGGCCTCCGGCAACTCGTACGCTTTGGCTCGGTAGACCCTCCCCTTATTGGTGAAGAAGAGCATCCAGTCGTGCGTCGAGCAGACGAAGAAGTTGCTGACGATATCGTCCTGGCGCAGCGTCGTGCCACTGACCCCCTTGCCGCCCCGGCGCTGCGAGCGATAGAGGTCGACCTTGGTCCGCTTGGCGTATCCGGTCCGGGTGATGGTGACGACCACGTCCTCGCGGGCGATCAGGTCCTCCATCGAGACCTCGCCCTCGAAGGGCACGATCTTGGTCCGGCGGTCGTCGCCCCACTTGGCCACGATCTCGCCGAGCTCCTCGGAAATGATCTTCCGCTGCCGCTCCGGCTTGGCCAGGATGTCCTTGAGGTCGGCGATCTCCAGCTCGATCTTGGCCAGCTCGTCGATGATCTTCTGACGCTCCAGCGCAGCGAGCCGGCGAAGCTGCATGTCCAGGATCGCGGTGGCCTGCACCTCGTCGATGTCGAGGAGCTGGATCAGGCCCTGCCGGGCCTCCTCCACCGTCGGCGAGCGCCGGATCAGCGCGATGACGTCGTCGAGTGCGTCCAGCGCCTTGACCAGACCCCGCAGGATGTGCGCCCGCTCCTCGGCCTTGCGCAACCGGTACGCCGTACGCCGCCGGATCACGTCGATCTGGTGGCCCACGTAGTGCCGGATGAACTGGGCCAGGTTGAGCGTGCGCGGCACCCCGTCGACCAGGGCCAGCATGTTGGCGCCGAAGGTCTCCTGGAGCTGGGTGTGCTTGTAGAGGTTGTTCAGCACCACCTTCGCGACCGCGTCCCGCTTGAGCACCAGCACGATCCGCATACCGGTACGCCCGGAGGACTCGTCCCGGATGTCGGCGATCCCGGCGAGCTTGCCCTCCTTGATCAGCTCGGCGATCCGCTCGGCCAGGTTGTCGGGGTTGACCTGGTACGGCAGCTCAGTGACGACGAGGCTCGTCCGGCCCTTCTTGTCCTCCTCGACCTCCACCACCGCGCGCATCCGGATCGAGCCGCGCCCGGTCCGGTACGCGTCCTGAATCGGGGTGGTCCCCACGATCAGTCCGTGGGTCGGGAAGTCCGGCCCCTTGACGATCCCGATCAGCGCGTCGAGCGTGGTGGCCTCGTCGGCGTCCGGGTGCTCCAGGCACCACTGCACCGCGTCGGCGATCTCCCGCAGGTTGTGCGGCGGGATCTTGGTGGCCATGCCGACCGCGATGCCCTCGGAACCGTTCACCAACAGGTTGGGGATCCGGGACGGCAGGATGGTCGGCTCCTTGGCCCGGCCGTCGTAGTTGTCCTGGAAGTCGACGGTGTCCTCGTCGATGTCCCGGAGCATCTCCATCGCCAGCGGGTCAAGCTTGCATTCTGTATACCTCATCGCCGCAGCCGGATCGTTGCCCGGCGATCCGAAGTTGCCGTTGCCGTCGACCAGTGGGTAGCGCAGCGACCAGGTCTGGGCCATCCGGACCAGCGCGTCGTAGATCGCCGAGTCGCCGTGCGGGTGGAACTGACCCATCACGTCGCCGACCACCCGGGAGCACTTCACGTAACCGCGGTCCGGTCGGTAGCCGGAGTCGAACATGGCGTAGAGGATCTTCCGGTGTACGGGCTTCAACCCGTCCCGTACGTCCGGCAGCGCCCGCCCGACGATCACGCTCATCGCGTAGTCGAGGTAGGAGCGCTGCATCTCCACCTCGAGCCCGACCGGCTCGATCCGGTCGTGCTGAGCGACCGCGCTGGCGGCAGCCGCGTCCTGCTCCGGCTCGTTAGCGGAGGACTCGGGAGTATCCGTCACTGTCAACCCTTATCAGACTCAAAGCCGCATTCCGCTGTGGATAACGGCTGTGGAAACCGTGGAAGCTGTGGATAACTGTGTGGAACGGCGGTCCCGGTCGGCCGTTCGGCCGGGTCGGAGATCTCGACCCGGCCGGTCCGGTCGGTGTCGGGAGCCGCCGTACCGCCACTAGATGTCGAGGAACCGGACGTCCTTGGCGTTGCGCTGGATGAACGAGCGGCGTGCCTCCACGTCCTCGCCCATCAGGACGCTGAACAGTTCGTCGGCGGTCGCCGCGTCGTCCAGGGTGACCTGGCGGAGGGTACGCGTCGCCGGGTTCATCGTGGTCTCCCACAGCTCCGGGTAGTTCATCTCGCCCAGACCCTTGAACCGCTGGATGTCGTCCGGCTTGGCGTTCGGCTTCTTCTGCTGGCGCAGCGCGATCAGCCCGTCCCGCTCCCGGTCGGAGTAGGCGTACTGGGCGTCGTCGCCCTTGCGGTTCCACTTGATCTTGTAGAGCGGCGGTGCGGCCAGGTAGACGTGGCCCAGCTCGACCAGCGGCCGCATGAACCGGAACAGCAGGGTCAGCAGCAGGGTCTGGATGTGCTGGCCGTCGACGTCGGCGTCGGCCATCAGCACGATCTTGTGATAGCGGAGCTTCTCGATGTCGAAGTCGTCGTGGATGCCGGTGCCGAGCGCGGTGATCAGCGCCTGGACCTCGTTGTTCTTCAGTACCCGGTCGATCCGGGCCTTCTCCACGTTGAGGATCTTGCCCCGGATCGGCAGGATCGCCTGGGTACGCGGATCCCGGCCCTGCTTCGCCGAGCCGCCCGCCGAGTCACCCTCGACGATGAACACCTCGGACTCGCGTGGGTCGGTGGACTGGCAGTCGGCCAGCTTGCCCGGCATCGAGCCGGACTCCAGCAGCGACTTGCGCCGGGCCAGCTTGCGGGCCTGCTGCGCCGCGATCCGGGCCCGGGCCGCCTGGGTCGCCTTGGTGATGATCAGCTTGACCTCGCCCGGGTTCCGGTCGAACCAGTCGACCAGCCACTCGTTGCAGACCCGCTGCACGAAGCTCTTCACCGGGGTGTTGCCGAGCTTGGTCTTGGTCTGCCCCTCGAACTGCGGGTTGGTCAGCTTGACCGAGATGATCGCCGCGAGCCCCTCCCGGATGTCCTCGCCGGAGAGCTTCTCGTCGCTCTTGAGCAGCTTCTTCTCCGCACCGTACCGGTTGACCACGCTGGTCAGTGCGGACCGGAAGCCCTCCTCGTGGGTGCCGCCCTCGTGCGTGTTGATGGTGTTGGCGAAGGTGTAGACCGACTCGCCGTACGACTCGTTCCACTGCATGGCGATCTCGACCGCCATGCCGTCCTCCTCCGCGCCGAACTCGACCACGGTCTTGTGGATCGGGTTCTTGGAGGCGTTGAGGTGCCGGACGAAGTCGGCGATGCCGCCCTTGTAGCAGAAGGTCACCTCGCGCGGCTTGCCGTCCTCCTCCCGTACCCGCTCATCGCGGAGCTGGATGGTCAGCCCCCGGTTGAGGAAGGCCATCTCCTGGAGCCGCCGGTAGATGGTCTCGAAGGAGAAGTCGACGGTCTCGAAGACGTCCGCGTCGGGCCAGAAAGAAACCGCCGAGCCGCTGGTGTTGGTGGTTTCGCCCTTCTCCAGCGGTGACGGCTTGGAGTTGGTGTAGCTCTGCCGCCAGACGTAGCCGTCCTTGTGGATCTCGACGAACATCCGGGTGGAGAGCGCGTTGACCACCGAGACGCCGACGCCGTGCAGGCCGCCGGAGACCGCGTACGCCTTGCCGTCGAACTTGCCGCCCGCGTGCAGCACGGTCAGCGCCACCTCGACACCCGGCTTCTTCAGCTTCGGGTGCAGGTCGACCGGGAAACCCCGCCCGTTGTCGGTGACCCGGACGCCGCCGTCGGCGAGCAGCACCACCTCGATGGTGTCGCAGTAGCCGGCCATCGCCTCGTCCACGGCGTTGTCCACGACCTCCTGGACAAGGTGGTGCAGACCGCGCTCACCGGTCGATCCGATGTACATACCGGGCCGCTTACGAACGGCCTCCAGGCCCTCCAGAACGGTGATCGACTCGGCGCCGTACTCCTGCTTCTTCTGCGCTGCCACCTTGGCCACTTTCTCGCGCGGTCCGCGCCGTGCGGCGCGGAAGCGCGGGTTTGGTGGGCGGCCCACGACAGGCGCGCGGGCCGGCACCACGAGGAATTCCGGGTACGGTCGAACGCGCCGGTCGCCGCGGCTGCCCACGGATCGCGATCGGCTCGGACCCGGTGCGGTGCCGGCCGGACCACCCCGGGCCCGGTCTCCGCTCCACACCGTGTCGTCGTCTCGCCGTCAATCTTACTGTGCCCAGATGACATATTGGGTATGCGGCACCCCTGCGCGGCGCCCTGAGAACCTCGTAGGCGGCCGTACCCCCTCGCCTACGACTCCCCCCACACGCCTGAGATCGAATCGGGGGCCGTTTCCGGCATCGTTGTACCGTCGCCGGCCGACACCTCCCAGCCTGGTCGTGCCCGCCCAGCCGGGGCCATGCCGGACCGGACGTTCGGCGCACCACCGACCGGGGGTCGCGCGGAGGGCGAGCGGTGCCGTAACTTGTCGACGCCGGAAGTAAGCTCCGTGGCCAGGATGCCCGGTAAGAGCATCGGACGGTCCAAACGACCGGTTTCGTCAGGTGCATGGAGAGGTGACGCCCGATGGGGCTGGACAACGTCGCGGTGCGCTGGCCGCGGACCGGCCGCTTCTACGACCCGGTCGCCCCGGCCGAGTTCGTCGACTTCGGCGAGCTGGCCGACTCGCCCGAGGTGGCCGCCCCGACCGCGGCCCTCGCCGGATACATCGCCAAGAACGGTTCGGTCCGGGCGACCGCCTACACCGAACTGGTCGACCTGCTGCTCGGGCTGGACGGGGTGCTCTACGCCACCGAGGCCGCCGCCGAGGACGAGGACCCGGTGATCGACCCGGACGGCTGCGCCTGGATCGCCGGCGGCCTGGAGCGCTTCGTGGACGGGCACCGGGAGTACGGCGACTCGGTGACCTTCGACACGGTCAGCGGCGTACTGCGGGCCGCGCTGGCCGGCGGTCGCCTGGCCGAACAGCAACTGCGCTGGCTGGACAGCCGACTCGACGCGCTGCGTGACGAGTCCGGTGCGCCGCCGCAGTGGAGCTTCTCCCGCTCCGAGCTGGGCGTGCTGGCCGGTTTCTACCGCCGGTGCGCCGAACGCGGCTTCGCCGTCTACGCCGACTCCTGACCGACGCCTCCCGCCTCTGCCTGAACCACTTCCGCCTGAGCCGCCTCCGGCACGGGCTGCGGCTCCGGCAGGGGAGCCGCCGGACGGCGGCTGGGCTGAGGATGGCTGGGTTCGCGGAGCGGTCGGTCCGTCGTCGACTCCGGGCGTCCGACCGACCTCCCCTCCTCCGAACGGGTACACCCCTATTGGCCCGGATCGTCGGTTCTATGGCGGTACGGCGTGACGCGGCTCATCGCCCCCTGCACGGCGGGGTGGAGCAGAAGTCAGACTTGCCCGTCGCCCGGCGAGTCACGTCTTGGTGACATGGGGCCACGGCGTCAGGACGTACCGCGTTCGCCGCCGACCAACGGGGAGGGTTCGCGGCCTTGGGTACGACCTTCGGGGCGCTGCGCCATCGGAACTACCGGATCTGGGCCGGTGCCGGCTTCGTCTCGGTGATCGGCACCTGGATGCAGGTGCTCGGAGTCAACTGGTACGTCCTCCAGCAGACCGGCTCGGCCACCTCCATGGGGTTGGCCGTACTGCTCCAGGCGCTGCCCACCCTGATACTCAGCGGCTGGGGCGGCGCGCTGGCGGACCGGCTGCCCGCCAGGCCGCTGCTGGTCGCCACCCAGGTCGGGCACGCCGGACTCGCCGCCGGGCTGGCCGCGGTGGCCTGGTCGGATGCGCCGCAGATGTCGACGATCTATCTGATCTCGCTGGTCAGCGGCATGCTCTCGGCGATCGAGGGACCGGTGATGGGCCGGTACGGCTCGACCATGGTCGACCGGGAGACCCTCGGCAACGCCCTGGCGCTGGGTTCGCTGACCAACTCCGCCGGGCGGATCCTCGGAATGAGCGTCGGCGCGGTCGTGGTGGCCGCCACCGGGCCGGCGATGCTGTTCGCGATCAACTCCGTCAGCTTCGTCGCGGTGGTCGCCGGGCTGCTCGCCGTACGCCAGCGGGAGTTGCACCAGCCGGAGGCCGCCGCTGCGGAACGCGGCGGCGACCGGCACGGCGTACGCGCCGGGTTGCGCTACCTCTGCCGGCAGCCGGTCGTGCTGACCGCCCTCGCGCTCGCCTTCGTACTCGGCAGCCTGGGCCGCAACTACCAGGTCACCATGGCGGCGATGAGCGCCGGCCCGCTCGGCGGTGGCGCCGGCGGCTACGGGCTGCTCTCCACGGTCTTCGCGGTCGGCACGGTCCTCGGCGCGCTGGCCGCCGCCCGCCGACGCGACCTCAGCTACCGGCTCCTGGTCGGTGCCGGGGTGGCCGCCAGCGTGTTGCAGGCGGTCGCCGGGCTGGCCCCCGGGATCTGGACCTTCGCCGTCGCGATCCTGCCGATCGCCGCCGCTGCGGTGATCATCGACACCACCGTCGGCACCCGGGCCCAGCTCGACACCGACGGCGCCATGCGGGGCCGGGTGCTGGCCGCCATCGCGGTGACCGGCTCGGTCGCCACCGCCGTGGGCGCGCCGGTCCTCGGCTGGCTCTCCGAGCACGCCGGACCCCGGCAGACCCTCGTCCTCGCCGGCTGCGTCGGCCTGCTCGCCTCGGTCTGGGCCGGCCTGGCACTGGCCCGCCGCGACTCGGCGCCCGCCCGGCCCGCACCGCGCCGGCTCGCGCTGCCGGCCGCCCGCTCCGCCGCCGGCCGGCGGCGGCTCGCGGTCAGCCGGTTCGCCCGGCGCGTGCCGTCGGTCCGGCTCAGCCGTACGTATCCCGAGGGCCACGTCCTCGCACCCGCCGCGGACCTCGCGACCAGGACGGTGCCGTCGGGCCGTGCACGTGCAGCCGGCGAACCACGCCGTGTCCGACCACGGCGGCGATCCGCCGCAGCAGCGAGCCGGCGAGCAGCCGGAGCTGCGTCGCCCACGCCGTGGACTCCGCCTCGACCGTGAGCTCGCCGTTCTCCAGCTTCACCGGGCGGCTGTGCTGGGCCACGTCCGGCCCGACCACCCGCTCCCAGGCGCCGAAGACGGTCGCCTCGGCGGCCGGCTGCTGCCAGCCCCGAGCCTTCACCAGCCGGGCCAGCACCGTACCGAACAGCTGCGGATCGCGGGGGTCCGGCCCGGGGCCGGAGTAGCCGCGCGGCCGGCGCCGCTGCCCGCCGGGTCGCCCGGCGGTCGAGCCGGCACCGCCAGGCCCGCCTGCCGCGCCGTCGGCCGCCGACTCCGCGTCCAGGTCGGCTCCGCCAGGGGTACGCCGACGCGGGCCGGGCGCTCTCCGTTTCGCGAGCGCCGCGTCGAGAACCGCCCGGGCCAGCGCCGGACCGGCCAGTTCACCGTCTCCGGCCGGCGGTGCCGGATCGGCCTGCGCCGTATCTGACGGCGGTGCCGGATCGGCCGGGGTGGCCGGATCGGCGGTGGAGCGCGCCACCGGCCTGCTGCGGCTGGCTCGGCCGCTGCCGTCACCGGAGCCGCGCGGCTCCCGGGCCGGAGGTGGGGTCGGCGGATCAGTCGGCACGGGACACCTGCCCGTCGGAGACCTCGTAGCGGGCGCCCCGCAGGGCCTGCGGCACGTCGTCAGCGACCGCGCAGGTGACCAGGAGCTGGCTCGCCCCGGCGACCAGTTCGGCGAGGCGTTCCCGGCGGCCGCTGTCCAGCTCGGCGAAGACGTCGTCCAGCACGAGTACCGGTTCGACGCCGTCGGCGCGGAGCAGGTCGTAGGCGGCGAGCCGGAGCGCCAGCGCGTACGACCAGGATTCGCCGTGGCTCGCGTACCCCCGGGCCGGCAGGGTACCCAGGGTCAGGGTCAACTCGTCGCGGTGCGGCCCGACCAGGGTCATGCCGCGGTCGATCTCGGCCGGCCGGGACTCGGCGAGCGCGGCCGACAGCGCCTCCTCCAGCGCCGACCGGTCCGGCACCGGGTCGGGCAGCTCCACCGACGGGCGGTACGCGATCGACGCCGCGCCCCGCCCGGCAGCCACCGCGTCGTACGCCTTGGTCACGTGCGGGCCGAGCGCGGCGACCAGTTCCAGCCGCCCGGCCAGCAGCTCCGCCCCGTGCCGGGCCAGGTGGGTGTCCCAGACCGCCAGGGTCGACAGGTCACCGCCGCCCTCGGCCGGCCGCTCGGCGTCGGCGCGGGCGGCCTTGCCCCGCCCACCGGCGGTCTTCCGGGCCAGATAGGCGGTACGCAGCAGCGCGTTGCGCTGCTTCACCACCCGCTCGTAGTCGGCGCGGACGGCGGCGTACCGGGGCATCCGGGTGACCAGCAGGTCGTCGAGGTAACGCCGCCGCTCGGCCGGGTCGCCCCGGACCAGTTCCAGGTCCTCCGGGGCGAAGAGCACCAGCCGCAGCGCGCCGAGCACGTCCCGGGCCCGGCGGGCGGGCGAGCGGTTCAACCGGGCCCGGTTGGCCCGACCCGGGGCGACCTCCAGCTCGACCAGCAGCTCCCGACCGTCGTGCACGATCGCGCACCTGAGCACCGCGGCTGTGGCGCCGGCCCGAACCAGTGGGGCGTCGGTGGCGACCCGGTGGCTGGCCAGCGTCGCCACGTAGCCGAGCGCCTCGACGAAGTTGGTCTTGCCCACCCCGTTCGGGCCGACGAGCACGTTCCCACCCGGCTCCAGGTCGACCCCGACCCGCTCGTACGAGCGGAAGTCGACCAGTTCGAGCCGGCGGACGTACACCGGTCAGTGCTTGCGGACCGCGTGCCCGCCGAACTGCTGACGCAGTGCGGAGACGGCCTTCAGCGCGGGCGAGTCGTCCTGGCGGGAGGCAAACCGGGCGAAGAGCGAGGCGGTGATCACGTTCAGCGGCACGGCGAGCCGGACCGCCTCGTCCACCGTCCAGCGCCCCTCGCCGGTGTCCTCGGTGTAGTCGCTGAGCTGGGACAGCTCCGCGTCCTCGTCGAGGGCCCGGTCGAGCAGGTCGAGCAGCCACGACCGGACCACGGTGCCGTCCCGCCAGGACTTGAACACGCCCGGCACGTTGGTCACCAGTTCGGAGGCGGTGAGCAGCTCGTAGCCCTCGGCGTAGGCGTGCATCAGGCCGTACTCGATGCCGTTGTGCACCATCTTGGCGTAGTGCCCGGCGCCGACCGGCCCGGCGTGTACGAAGCCGAACTCACCCTCCGGCTTGAGCGCGTCGAAAATCGGCATCAGCCGCCCGACGTGCTGCTCGTCGCCGCCGGCCATCAGGCCGTAGCCGTTCTCCCGCCCCCAGATGCCGCCGGAGACGCCGACGTCGATATAGCCGATGCCGTGCCGGTCGAGCTTCTCCGCCCGGGGCAGGTCGTCGCTGAACCGGGAGTTTCCACCGTCGATGACGATGTCTCCGGCGGAGAGGACCTCGATCAGCCCGTCGACGGTCGGTTCGGTGTACTGCACCGGCACCATCACCCAGACCGCCCGCGGCGCGGCCAGCTTCTCGGCCAGTTCGGCCAGGCTGGCCACGTCGGACAGCGCCGGGTTCTGGTCGTAGCCGATTACCTCGTGCCCGGCGGCGCGCAGTCGCTCGCGCATGTTGCCGCCCATCCGGCCGAGGCCCACCAGGCCGAGTTGCATGAACTTTCCTTCCAGAACCGGTGCGATCAGCGGGTGACCCGGATCGGCATGATCAGATAGCGGTAGCCGGGAATGATCTCCCCGTCCTCGGTGGAGGGCGAGATCACCGCCGGCTTGAAGGCGTCGACGAAGGAGAAGACCGCCAGCGCCGAGCCAAGGTTCTGGAGTCCGTCGATCAGGTACTGCGGGTTGAAGCCGATGGTGAGGGGCTCGCCGGTGAAGGTGGCGTCCATCGCCTCGCTCGCCCGGGCCTCCTCGGTGCTGCCGGCCTCGACGACCAGGCCGTCCGAGCTGAAGTTGAGCAGTACCGGCGTGGTCCGGCCGCCGACCAGCGACACCCGCTTGACGACCTCGACGAGCGCGGCGACCGAGACCCTGGCCTCCGCGTTGGAACCGGCCGGGAAGAGCGAGCGCACCGGCGGGTAGTTGGCGCCGTCCAGCAACCGGCTGGTGGTCCGGCGGGTGCCGCCGGTGAACCCGATCAGGCCCTCGCCGGCCGCACCCTGGGAGAGCGCCATCGTGACGTCGCCGCCGAGCGGCCCGAGGGCCTTGGCGGTGTCGTGCAGGGTCCGGGCCGGCACCAGCGCGTTGATGCTGACCTCCGGGTTGTCCGGCCGCCAGTCGATCTCGCGCAGCGCGAGCCGGTAGCGGTCGGTGGCGAGCATCGCCAGGGTCGAGCCGTTCAGCTCGATGCGTACGCCGGTCATCATCGGCAGCGTCTCGTCCCGGCCGGCGGCGATCGCGACCTGGCCCACCGCGGCGGCGAAGGTGGCCGCGTCGATGGTGCCGGCGCTGCCCGGCATCTCCGGCAGGGTCGGGTAGTCCTCGACCGGCATCGTCGGCAGGGTGAACCGGGCGCTACCGCAGACCAGCTCCAGATGGGCCCCGGCGGCGGCGATGTCCACCGGCTTCGCCGGCAGTGCCTTGGTGATCTCCGCCAGCAGCCGGCCGGAGACCAGGGCGGCGCCCTCCGCCTCGCTCTGCACGTCGACGGTCACCTGGCTGGACACCTCGTAGTCGAAGCCCGAGACGTGCAGCCCACCCTCACCGACCCGGAGCAGCACGCCGGCCAGCACCGGCACCGAGGGACGGTTGGGCAGACTCTTCGCGGTCCACGCCACGGCGTCGGCGAGCGCGTCGCGCTCCACGCGGAACTTCATGCCATGCCTCCGGATCGACGTCAGCGACAACTGTCTCATGCCGGCGGTCGCCTTCCGGCCCCGCCAACCGTGCGGCCCTGCATCGCACCTTAGGGCCCGGCCACATCGGCTGTGCGCCCGACCCCGGTACTTCGGCAGATCTTGACCCATGGGTACGACGGATCAAAAGAGTCCACAGGATGCCCAACGCCGATGATTGGTTTTTGTTCTCTTGAAGAGATAACTCAATCGTCTTCATCGGTGCTGTGCAAACTGTGGAGGGGCCGCCTTTACGCAGGTCAGCGACTTCTCCACCGGTGTGCGAGGTGTGGACAACCGGGGTCGAAACCGGGCTCGCGATCCACAGCCACCTCCGTCGGCGGGGTTTTCCACGCTTGTCCACCGGCCGTCCACCGGGTTACCCACCGGCTTTTCCCCATCTGTGGGCACAGCCGGGCGGAGATCGACAGGCACCGTCCCCAGAACCTTCAACAGCCCGTACACAGCCCGCCCCGAGCGGTGGACAACTATGTGACGCTCAGTAACCGTCCACATGCGTTTCCCCAACCCTTGTCCACAGGTTGTGGGTTCTCCGTCCGACGCCGAACCGAGGTTATCCACCGGCGGTGGACAACCGGCTGTGGACAGCTTGGGTACAACGAGCGGGCCTGTGTACGACCGAGGGCCGGCCGATCGCCGTCGGAGGCCCCGGATCACGACCGAGGGCCGGGTACGGACCGGGTCGGCCCGTACCCGGCCCTCGCCGGTTCGGTCAGTCAGGTCAGGTGTTCTGCTTGATCCGGTTCGTCAGCTCGGCGATCTGGTTGTAGAGCGAGCGGCGTTCCGCCATCTGCTGCCGGATCTTCCGGTCAGCGTGCATCACGGTGGTGTGATCGCGCCCACCGAACGCCTGGCCGATCCGGGGCAGCGACAGGTCGGTCAGTTCCCGGCACAGATACATCGCCACCTGCCGGGCGTTGACCAGTACCCGGGACCGGGACTGCCCGCGCAGGTCCTCCAGGCTCACCCCGAAGTAGTCGGCGGTGGAGATCATGATCTGGTCCGCGGTGATCTCCGGCCCGGAGCCGTCCGGGATGAAGTCCCGGAGCACCTCCTCGGCCAGCGAGAGTTCGACCGGAGACCGGGTCAGCGACGCGAACGCGGTGACCCGGATCAGTGCCCCCTCGAGTTCCCGGATCGAGTTGGCGATCCGGGAGGCGATGAACTCCAGTACGTCCGGCGGGGCGAAGAGCCGCTCCTGGGCCGCCTTCTTCTGCAGGATCGCGATCCGGGTCTCGAGGTCCGGCGGCTGGATGTCGGCGAGCAGGCCCCACTCGAACCGGGTACGCAGCCGATCCTCCAGCGTCGCCAGGTCCTTCGGCTTCCGGTCCGAGGTGATCACGATCTGCTTGTTGGCGTTGTGCAGCGTGTTGAAGGTGTGGAAGAACTCCTCCTGGGTCCGCTCGCGGTTCTCCAGGAACTGGATGTCGTCGATCAGCAGGATGTCGACGTCGCGGTAGCGGCGCTGGAACGCGCTCGTCTTGTCGTCCCGGAGCGAGTTGATGAAGTCGTTGGTGAACTCCTCGGTCGAGACGTACCGGACCGAGCGGGCGTTGCCCAGCGTCGTCGCGTAGTGCCCGATGGCGTGCAGCAGGTGGGTCTTGCCCAGCCCGGAGCTGCCGTAGATGAACAGCGGGTTGTACGCCTTGGCCGGCGACTCGGCCACCGCGACCGACGCCGCGTGGGCGAACCGGTTGGACGAGCCGATGACGAAGGTCTCGAACATGTACTTCGGGTTCAGCCGGTTGCCGCCGACGTCTCCGGCCCCGCCGACCCCGCCCGGTCGGCGGTCGTCCCGGCCACCAGGCCGGTGTAAGGCGTTGCCGCCGCCCCGCCCCGGACCGTTGTCCGGGCCGCCGTCCCGGCCGGGCCCGAGCCGTCCGGCACCGTCCCGGGTGTCGTGGTAGCGGCGGTCCGCCGGCCGGTGGTCGCCGAACTGGCCCAGGTCGCCGGTGTCGGTCCCCCGCTCGTCGAAGCCCCGCCGCTCCTGGTGCGGAGCGGTCGGCCGGTACGGCTCGGGATAGGGCGCGCTGAAGAGCGGCTCCTGGCCGTCCCGGCTGGTCGGGATCAGATTGCCCCGGGCAGGGTCGGGGCGCCCGGGGGGCCGTCCCGCAGCGCCGGACGGCACCTGAGCCGAGCCGGTGAACGTCGGGGGCTTGCGCCCGCCGGTCTGGTCCGGCACCGGGTTCCGGTGTTCGGGGGCCTCCGGGCCGGGGCCGGCTGGAAACTCCCGCTCCGGTCGTACCGGGTATTCGCGTTCGGCCTCACCGGGAAAGCGGAGCGGCTCGGCCCGGTACCCGCCGGTCGGGTCGGAGTCGCCGTATCCGCCGGCCGGCTCGCGGTCGCCGTATCCCCCTCCCGATGGGTCGGCGCCGTCGTATCCGCCGGCCGGCTCCGCGCCGCCGGGATAGCCCGGCGAGCCGCCGGATCCGGGATAACCCGGGGGCGCGGCCATTCCCGCCGGTTCGGGTCCGGCCGGATAGCCGGTACCGACCGGGCGCACCTGGCCGTCCTCGGGCGGCCGTACGGTGACCGCCACCTGGACGGCCCGGCCCAGCCGGCGGGAGAGTGCCTCGGTGATCGCCGGGCGGAGTCGCGACTCGATCACGTCCCGGGTGAAGGCGTCCGGTACGGATAGCAGAGCGGTGTCCTCGATAATGGTGTGCAGACGGGTCAGCCGGAGATAGGCACGCTGCTGGGCCGAAATAATCTCGTCGGCCAGTTCCTCCGTCGTCGCCGCCCACACCGCGCCAAGGTCGATCGTGTCGGCCACCGTCGCGCCACCCCCATCGCCTCTGCGTCTCCGGCCGCCGTTGCCGTCCCAGTCGACCGTTCCAGGCTTGCTGACGTGCTCTCGAACAGGCACGACGCGGCGTTCGGCGGGTGCCGGCGCCGTCCACAGGTTATCCACAGCCTGTGTATCGACCGATTGTGTCGCCCGGCCGGGCGTCCGTGTCGTCTGCCCCCGGCCCGACCGGCGTTGACGCGGGTTCATCTGTCGAACGATCGACGAGCTTGTCCGGTTTTGCCCGTCAGCGGCATCCCCACCCCTTGACGCTGACGTGCAATCGGGCACGCTAACAGCGTTGTCCACAACCCTTCAACCGTCGGCTCCCCCCGGGACCTTGCCGACAGCAGAGAAAACCCCGTCTGGCGGGGTGGGTCGGCGGAGTCGGGCACCGGCTTCGCCGGGATACCCGGGCCGGGCCGTCTGCCGGCGATGGTCCCGACGCCCATGCCCGACGCCCGACGGTCCGGAGCCCTGCGCCGGCAGCGCGGCCGAGCCGGTTGCCGATCGAGACGTTTGACGGCCGTTGCCGGGCTGCGTAGGCTCCAACGGTTGCTCTGTCGCCCTCTGCTAGGGTGATGGGAGACTGTTGACCGCGGCCCTGCACGGGCCGTGGCTGATGCCTGGACGGCATCGACACCCGGCCGTCCCGGCGGTCGACGCCAGACAATCACACGACCCCGCTGTCGCACGACCGGGGCGTACGACGACGGAGAGCCTGACGTGAGCAAGCGCACCTTCCAGCCGAACAACCGCCGGCGCGCGAAGACCCACGGCTTCCGGCTGCGCATGCGCACCCGGGCTGGTCGCGCCATCATCTCGGCCCGCCGTGGCAAGGGTCGCACCCGCCTGTCGGCCTGACGGCTGGCAAGGCCGGTCCGGGGATGTAGGCAGTCGTGCTGGCGGCCGCACAGCGACTGCGGCGCAGCAGTGACTTCGCCGTGGCGATCCGGGGTGGGCGCCGTGCCAGTCGAGGAACGCTGGTGGTCCATCTCGATTCGGCCGGAACGACGGCGGCAACTTCTTCCCCGACGACCACGACGGCATCGGAGCCGGTTCGGAGCGCCGGTGCGGGACACGAGCCCGCACCCGCCCGGGCCGGCTTCGTCGTCTCCAAGGCGGTGGGGGGCGCGGTGGCCCGGAACAGGGTCCGGCGCCGCCTGCGACACCTGGTCCGCGACCGGCTGCCGGGCCTGCCCCCCGGCAGCACCCTGGTGGTACGCGCACTGCCCGGTGCCGCCGACGCCCCGTACGCGCGGCTCGGCACCGACCTGGACGCCGCGATCGCGGCGGCACTCGCCCCCCGGAAGTCCTCCCGGCGGTCCCGATGACGACGTCGTCCGACGGTACGTCCGGGATGACACTCGGTGCCCGAGTGCTGGCCGGAGCCATCGTCGCGTACCGTCGTTGGATAAGCCCGGCGCTGCCGGCCCGCTGTCGGTTCTACCCGTCGTGCAGCGCGTACGCCCTGGAGGCGGTCTCGCGGCACGGTGCGTTTCGGGGAGTCGTCCTGGCGGTCCGGCGGCTGTTGCGCTGCCACCCCTTCCACCCCGGTGGATATGACCCGGTACCGGAGCCGGGCGCACGCCGCCATGCCGATGTGACTGGAGCCCCGAATTGAGTCTCGACTGGATCTACTGGGCGATCTCGTGGGTCCTGCTGCGCTGGCACTCCGCCTGGGACGCCATCGGGGTGTCGGAGAACGCGGTCCTGGGCACCAACTGGTCCTGGATCCTGGCGATCATCTTCCTGGTGGTCACCCTGCGGGTGATTCTCTTCCCCCTCTTCGTCAAGCAGATCAAGTCGCAGCGGGCGATGCAGGCGCTCCAGCCCCAGCTCAAGGCGCTCCAGGAGAAGCACAAGGGTGACCGGGAGACGCTCCAGAAGGAGATGATGGAGCTCTACCGGAAGGAGAAGGCGAACCCGCTGATGGGCTGCCTTCCGATCTTCCTGCAGGCTCCGGTCTTCATCGGCCTCTTCCACGTGCTCCGCCGGCTCGACCCGGCGAAGACGCAGAAGACTCTGTACGGCTGGTCTGTCGAGCAGTTCGAGAGCGCGACCCATGCCCGGCTCTTCGACGTGCCGATCGCCGGCAAGTTCGGCTCCAGCGCGGCGGAGCTGGCCCGGTTGAACGCCAGCGGCGTCTCGGTCAAGATCCTGGCCGGCGTCCTGGTGGCCATCATGATCGCCACGACCTACCTGACCAGCCGGCAGATGATCCTCAAGACCGGCTGGGCCGAGGACCCGCAGCAGCGCATGATCCAGCGCCTGATGCTCTACGGCATCCCCGCCTCGCTGCTGGTCTCCGGCGCGATCTTCCCGATCGGTGTGGTCATCTACTGGGTCACCAACAACCTCTTCACCCTCGGCCAGCAGCAGTGGGTGCTGCGCAAGTACCCGCCGCCGCAGACCGCCCCACGGCTGCCGAAGCCGGGCGAGTCCGCCCCTCGGCGTACCACCGGAGCCGGCGGCGGCGCCGGGCGGCGGGGGACCGACTCCCGTAACCCGGTGCAGCCCGGCAAGCCGGCGAAGCCCGCCGGGCGGTTCGGGCGGTCCAAGGCCAACGGTGCGCAGCCGGAGAAGCCGGCCGTCGACACCAAGGCGCTCGCCCCCAAGCCGGGCGCCAAGCCGGTCAACCCCAAGAAGGGGCGTCCGGCGAAGCGTCAGGGTTGACGCGACCGGCCACCGGCCGTAACTGTCGGTCGGTGACCCGGTAGGACTTCGGGCCGTGCTGCCACCAGCGCTGGCGCCGGACCGGAATCCGCCGCGCCCCCGTGACGACGGGCACCGTTGCCCGTGCAGACGTGCCCGTGGCACTCGGCGATCTCCCGCCGGGCCCGGGAAACCAGCGGGACCGTACGGTCCGGCCGAGAGAGTACGGAGATGAGACGGTGACCGACACCAGTATTCCGCGCGCCGAGCAGCCCATCGGCGACACCGACCCGGTCCTGCCGGCGGGCTCGCCCGCGGACGCCGAAACCACCGAGGCCGTTGCGGTTGCCGGGGACGTCGCGGACGCCGGCCCGGGGCAGGACGACGACGTGGACGACATGGACGACGACGAGGAGGGCGACGAGGAGGGCGACGAGGTCGAGCAGGCCAGCAACGGCGGAAAGCCGGCCGGGCCGACCAGCGACGCCGACCTGTTCCGGCAGAGCGAGATCGCCGCGGACTACGTCGAAGGGCTGCTCGACATCCTCGACTACGACGGCGACATCGACGAGCTGGTCTCCGCCGGACGACCCGTGGTCGAGGTGGTCGGCGGGCGTCTGCAGGCACTGGTCGGGCAGCGCGGCGCCACCCTGGAGGCGCTCCAGGAGCTGACCCGGCTCGCCGTGTTCCGGCAGACCGGATCGCCCAGCCGGCTGCTCCTGGACGTCGGCGGCTACCGGGCAACCCGCCGCAAGGAGCTCTCCGCGGTGGCCAAGAACGCGGTCGAGAAGGTCAAGCAGCACGGCGAGGCCGTCCGGCTGGAGCCGATGTCCGCCTTCGAGCGCAAGTGCGTGCACGACGTGGTGAACGCCATCGCCGGGGTGGAGAGCGAGTCCGAGGGCGTCGAGCCGAACCGCCGGATCGTCGTACGCCCGGTCGACTGAGCGGTCGATGACGTACCGATCCGTTTCCGGCCCGGGTGGCGAACCGCCGCCCGGGCCGTCGGCTGTCCGGGCCGGAGGCGACAGCTCGCCAGTCGTACCGCTCCCGGCCGAACTTGCCGAGCCGGCCCGTACCCTCTTCGCGGAGCGGCTTCCGCTCGCGGCCGCGTACGCGGAACTACTGGCCGGCCCCGGCGTGCTGCGCGGCCTGATCGGCCCCCGGGAGACTCCCCGGATCTGGGACCGGCACCTGCTCAACTGCGCCGCGGTGGCGGAACTCCTGCCGGTCGGTGCCTCGGTCGTGGACGTCGGCTCGGGCGCCGGGCTTCCGGGAATCGTCCTCGCGATCGCCCGGCCGGACCTGGCCGTCACGCTGGTCGAGCCGCTGGCCCGGCGGGCGGTGTTCCTGGCCGAGGTGGTCACCGCACTCGACCTCGCGGACACCGTGACCGTGGTCCGGGCCCGGGCGGAGGAACTTGCCGCGAGCCGGCGTGCGAGTGCCGCTGGCCGGCGGCGGCGAGCCGGCCGAAGCGGCCGCCGCCCGCTTCCGGTCGACCCCGACGGTTCGCTTCCGGTCGGGACCGGCGGGCCGGTGGATCTGGCCAACCTCCCGGCCGAGTTGCGGGTGCCGGCCGACGTCGTGACGGCGCGGGCCGTCGCCCCGCTCGACCGGCTCGCCGGCTGGTGTCTCCCGCTCGCCGTGCCCGGCGGGCGTCTGCTGGCGCTCAAGGGAGCCAGTGCCGCCGAGGAGGTGGCCGAACACGCCGAGACGGTACGCCGGCTCGGTGGGTCGGCACCGGTCGTCCGGCAGGCCGGCCTCGGAGTTGTCGACCCGCCGACGACCGTCGTGGAGGTGGTCCGGGAGCACGCCGGTCGACCGGCTGGCCCGAGTGCACCGGGCGGTCGGCGGGGCGGTGCGGCCCGGTAGTTCCCTCGCGCCGGCGGGCGGCGGTGGCCGCTCACCTGCGGTACCCCGTTGCGCGGCTTCGGGCGTACCGGTTCGGTGCCTCGGCGGGAAGCGTGCCGGCGGTACCCTGTGCCGGTGATGCTGCCCCTGCCGTGCGGCGAGTTCCGCGCGTACCTCTTCGACTGCGACGGCACCATCGCCGACTCCATGCCACTGCACTACGTCGCCTGGCAGCAGGCGCTGGCGGAGTGGAAGTGCGACTTCCCGGAGGACCTCTTCTACGCCTGGGGCGGGCGGACGGTGGTCGACATCATCGCCACGCTCAACGAGCGGCAGGGTCTCGCCATGCCGCCGGAGGCGGTCGCCCGACGCCGGGAGGACCTCTACCGGGGACTGTTGCCGCGCCTCACCGCCGTACCCGAGGTGCGGCAGCACATCGACCGGGCCCACCGGCGACTTCCGCTCGCCGTGGTGTCCGGCAGCACCACCGAGTCGGTCACCGCCTCCCTGGAGACGCTCGGCCTGCTGGAGAAGTTCGACGTGCTGGTCTGTGCCGAGGACTACACGATGGCCAAGCCGGATCCGGAGGGCTTTCTGCTCGCGGCCCGCCTGCTGGGCGTACCTCCGGAGTCCTGTCTGGTCTTCGAGGACACCGAGTTGGGCATCCAGGCGGCGACGGCGGCGGGGATGGCGTCGGTACGCGTACCCCAGCCCTGGCAGCGTCAGACGGCCGTCGGTCGGCAGGACCGTCTCGGTGAGGCGTCGGCGGCACTCTGACGGAAACGTTTCCCGTAGCTGGCAGCGACAAGCGGCCTAGGATTGTTTTGATGGGCGCCGATGTATGCGGCATCCTTCGTCGGCCGTGTCCGGGAGCGGGGCGTCGTAGCGGTTGCGATCCCTCGTGGTGTGGCTTCGGGGAGCGGCTCGCGGTCGGTGATGCCCCTTGGGATTGGGCGGTGACTGGGCGGCGCGGGAACCCCGACGCGGCGGTGTGGCGGGCACAATTGTTGGCGGTCGAGCCGAGGTGTCGAATCCGCTGATCAGACACGGTCCCGGAGGCAGAACTCCGGAACGGTGGGGTTTTCATCCTACGGACAGCCGTGGCCCTAATTGCCCAGCGGCCGTAGGCTGACCGCGCGTCGATAGTGTAGACCGGGCAGCGGGTGGCGCCTCAGGCCTTCCCCGCTTCTTGCCGGACCGCACGCTAACGCCCAAGGCGCGGGCATGGGCGCTGACCGGGCCGACACCATCCGAAGCTGGCAGGGATGACACGGTGCATGACAACGGTAGGTATGACGATCCAGAGATGACGGACTCCGGGGGCTATCACCCCGGCGGCGCCGATGTTTCACGTGAAACCGACTATGAAGGTTGGTCTGCCAGCGGCCGGGCTCGGCCGCCGGGGCGGGGCGACGGCTCCGACGGCCAACCGACCGGGTATGACTCCGCACCGCCATCCGGTCCGAGTCGTGGTACCGCCCGGGTCGCCCCACCACCCGGCGCACCCGGGCACGGCGGGCCGGGGTACCCCCCGGTGGGTTCGCCGTTTGCGGCAGAGGCATCCGGCCCGAGGGCGGCAGCGGATCTGCCCCGCCAGCCGGTAGCCGGACCGGGGCCGGACCAGTCCGGGAACGGCCCCGAGCACCCGAGGCCGGCCGGGCGGGCGGCGACACCGACGTTCTCGGCGCCGCCGGACGTACCGCCACAGCAGGTGGCACCGGCGTTCTCGGTGCCGCCGGACGTACCGCCGCAGCAGGCGGCCCCACGCCCCGGCGCCCAGGTGCCGGTTGCGCCGCCTGTCAGCGCTGAGGCTCCGGCGGCTCCGGTCGGTTCGCCGGCACCGGCCCGCGCTGACGGGGCGGCTCGGGGCCCGCGTCCGGCCGTCGAGCCCGAGTCTCCGGCCGACACGCCGTCAGCGGTACCCGAGACCTTCCCCGAGGACGCCGCGTCCGACGCGTACGTTTCACGTGAAACCCCGTCGCGCGAACAGGACGATCCCCCGTTGGCAATGGAGGCAATGCGCGCTGTGCAAATCCTGAACCCGAGCGGCGAGGTGACGATGCCGCGTCCGGACCGGCCACGGATCATGTGTGTCGCGAATCAGAAGGGAGGCGTCGGCAAGACCACCACCACGGTCAACCTGGCGGTGGCCCTGGCGCTGCACGGCAACCGTGTCCTCGTCGTGGACCTCGACCCGCAGGGGAACGCCTCGACCGGACTGAACGTGCCGCACCACGCCGGCGTACCGGACGTCTATGACTGCCTGATCGACAACGTACCGCTGGCCGAGGTGGCCCAGCCGGTCGAGGGGATTCCCGACCTCTGGTGCGTACCGGCCACCATCGACCTGGCCGGTGCCGAGATCGAGTTGGTCTCGGTGGTAGCCCGGGAGTCCCGCCTCGCTCGGGCGATCGCCGGCCACCCGGCGCAGTTCGACTACGTCTTCATCGACTGCCCGCCCTCGCTCGGCCTGCTCACGGTCAACGCGCTCTGCGCCGCCCAAGAGGTGCTGATCCCGATCCAGTGCGAGTACTACGCACTGGAGGGCCTCAATCAGCTGATCAACAACATCAACCTGGTACGGCAGCACCTGAACCCGACCCTTGAGGTCTCGACGATCCTGCTCACCATGTACGACCGGCGGACCCGGCTCGCGGACGCGGTCGAGCAGGACGTCCGGAACCATTTCGGCGACAAGGTGCTGCAGGCGGTGATTCCGCGCAACGTGCGGGTGTCGGAGGCTCCGAGCTACGGCCAGTCGGTGATGACCTACGATCCCGGTTCGCGGGGCGCCACGAGTTACTTCGAGGCGGCCCAGGAGATCGCCATGCGCGGGGTCAAAGAGTCTGTTGGCCGCAATGCATAGCTCGGTTGATGCGTCGGGAGGCGTGGCATGAAGAACCGTCCGCGGGGCGGGCTGGGTCGTGGACTGGGCGCGCTGATTCCCACAACACCGGAACCAGCGGCCGGGGTGGCGACGGCGGAGCCTCCAGCCGGTCGACCGGAGGCCGCGCCGTCGCTGCCCGGCGAATCCACCTGGTCCGCATCGGTGCCCTCGGCTCCGGTGCAGCCGACGGGGCCGGCACTGGCGCCCGTTCCCGGGGCCCGATTCGCCGAGATCCCGCTCGATGCGATCGTGCCCAACCCGAAGCAGCCACGGCAGGTCTTCGACGAGGAGGCCCTGGAGGAGCTCAAGCTCTCGATCCAGGAGGTCGGATTCCTTCAGCCGATCGTGGTACGCCAGCTTCCCGGCGAGCGGTTCGAGCTGGTGATGGGCGAACGGCGCTGGCGTGCGGCGCAGGCGGTCGGTAGGGAGTCCATCCCCGCGATCGTCCGGGACACCCGGGACGACGCGATGCTCCGGGACGCGTTGCTGGAGAACATCCATCGGGCCAACCTCAACCCGCTGGAAGAGGCGGCCGCCTATCAGCAGCTCCTGGAAGAGTTCGGCGCGACGCACGAGGAGCTGGCGCGCCGGATCGGTCGCAGCCGTCCGCAGATCTCGAACACCATCCGGCTGCTGAACCTCCCCGCCGAAGTGCAGAAGCGGGTGGCCGCCGGAGTGCTCTCCGCCGGGCATGCCCGGGCGTTGCTCAGCCTGGAAAGTTCGGCAGCGCAGGAGGATCTCGCCCGGCGGATCGTGGCCGAAGGGCTTTCGGTGCGGGCCACGGAGGAGGTCGTGAAGCTGACCGAGACCTCCCCCAGTCGCCCCAGCCCAGCCAAGCGTCGCGCCAAGGTGCATGCCCCGGGGCTGACCGATCTCGCGGACCGGCTGTCGGATCGGTTCGACACCCGGGTCAAGGTCGACATCGGGCGTAACAAGGGGAAGATCACCATCGAGTTCGCCACCGTGGACGACCTTGAGCGGATCGTCGGCCTCATCGGAATGAGAGGCTCGGACGCCGAGCCCGACGAGTCGGTCTGACCGCAGGCCCGCACCCGCCGTTCGGGCGCGGGTGGGCGACCCGGCTCGACAGCGCGCGACTGGCCACCACCCCGGCTTGGATCGGGGTGGTGGCCATTTCCGTCACCGACCCCCGGGTCGATGACGGACGTCAAGCCGTTGCGCGGGCGTGACCGGTTCGTCTCCGGGACTTGCGGCGACGGCGAGGCTCTGAGGACTGGCGACTTGCCGTGGGGACGGTCGAGCCGCGCGTCGATGGTGCGGGCGCCGCGAGCCCCAGTCTCGGCTCCCCGTTCCCAGGCTCAGTTCTGGGCCCTCGGCCGCAAGCTCCCGGCGGGTGCCGGGTGCTGTGGACGGATGGCGTCGACCGCCAAGACGCGGGAAACGGGGTCTGCCGGTGGGAACGGATTCGGCCGCAATACGCCCAGGGGTCCGCTGTTCGCCATCTCTCCTCCAGGGTCGGTGGCGCTGCTTCTCCGCCTTGTCCGGTACGTGCGATCACGGTTCGAGTACTGCGCGCCGTAGGCGCGGACCGCCGCCAGATGTCGGCTGGGTAGGGCAGCCGACACAGCGCGGTTTCCACCCCGACCTTGAGGAGTTGTCGCTCCTGTGGAGATCTCAGCGGTCCCGGGAGGTGGTGCGTATCCCGGACCGGATCTGTTCCGGAGCGGCTTGCTTCGGCGGGTGCCAGCGCGACGCGGCGACGGGCATCTTCCCCCGCTTTTTTGCCGTCCACTCGGTGTCCGCGGACGGACACAGCGCGGACGAGGATGGGATGGGAGGCGTGTCCGGAGGTGGCGAGAGGTAATCCACAGGGGTTGTCCACAGGCACCCCACGTTTCACGTGAAACAGCGCGTGGAACGCGGTGTCGGCCTGTGGATGACGGTAGTGAAACCCGCCCGAGAGGGCCCATATTCGTGGCGGCGCGGGCCCGGAGGACGGTGCGCCGGAGTTCAGGGAGCCTGCCCTTGTGAGCCGGCTCGGTGCCGCCGTACCGGGAGCGATTGGAGTCGCCCGTGCCTCCTCCAGGAGACGGCGGAAGTGGTACGGATACCACGCCGGGACGGCGATGATCGGCGGCCGAAACAGGGTAGGGACAGCGGTCCCGAACTCGGTTAGGGTCAGCGTCGTGCCCCAGACCCCTCCCGCTGTACCAGACTTCACCAGGTGGCCTTCGTTCCCCTTCGAAGGCGAGTTCCGGGTCAAGCAACTCGACGAGCCCGTGCCGGTCGAGCCGCCGCGCAAGGGCGAGGGTTCCGGCGAATGCCACTCCTGCAACGCCCCCGACGACGCCTACATCTGGGTCAGTGAACGCTGGCGGGTACGCGCCATGGACCGGCCGACCGGGCTGCCGATGGTGCTGATCCTCGAGTCACGTTCGCATCTGGACCTGGGCGACCTGCCCAACCTGCTCGCTGCCGAACTCGGGGTGATGACGGTACGGCTCGAACGGGCCGTACGGTCCCTGGACGGGGTCGCCCGGGTGCACGTCAACCGCTGGGGTGACGGCGCCGAACACCTGCACCTGTGGTTCCTGGCGCGGCCGTACGGGCGTCTCCAATTGCGCGGGACCTTCCTGTCCCTGTGGGACCACATCCTGCCTCCGATTCCCGAAGCACAGTGGCGGGAGAATCTGGCGCTGGTGGCAGCCTGGCTCGCCGAGTTCGGCGGACGCCCGCTGGCCGAGCCGCCGCGCATCCAGTGGCAGGCGCCGTCGAGCCTGGCCCAGCAGGGCGCCACGGAGCCATCCGCCACCGCACCGGTAACCGGCTCGGCGACGTCGACCGAGCCGGCGGCGGCTTCCCCACCCCCGGCTATCCCGACGGTGACCGAGGCGGAGGCGGGGCCGGGGATGCCGGACTCGACGGACGCCACCGATCCGGGCGCCCGCCGCGAGTCACCCGGCGATCCGGCCACCCGGGCCTACTAACCAGCCGGGCGACGACGAGGCGCCGCTCCTCGACCAGCGCACGGTCCCGCCCGGTGCCGGGCACGTCGCGCGGGTCGTCGGTGCCCGGCTGGTGGGTCAGTGCCCGGAGTCGGCGAGCGTAGCGGGTCAGGAGCGGCCGAGGGTACGGCGCTGGGAGGCGCGGACGACCAGGGTACGGAGCAGCTCGCCGAAGTCGAGTCCGGCGGCGTTCACGGCGAGCGGGAGCAACGAGGTTTCGGTCATGCCCGGCGAGACGTTGACCTCCAGCACGTGCGGCCGGTCGTCCTCGTCCACGATCAGGTCCACCCGGGACAGGTCGCGGAGCCCGAGCGCGGCGTGGGCCGCGAGGGCGGTTTCCGCGACCCGGGGCGCTGCGGTGGCCGACAAGCGGGCCGGGGCGTGCCAGGTGGTGAGCCCGGCGGTGTAGCGGGCGGCGTAGTCGTAGACGCCGTTGCGGGGGACGATCTCGACGGCGGGCAGCGCACGCGGGCCGTCGCCCAGGTCGACCACCGAGACGGCCACGTCCATTCCGGGTACGTAGCGCTCGACGAGCGCCGTCGAGTCGTACGCGAAGCAGCCGACCATCGCCGCCGGCAGCGCGCCGGGATCCCGGACCACGGCGGCGCCGAGACCCGAGCCGCCCTGGGCCGGCTTGATCATGAGTGGCAGTCCGAGCCGGTCGACGATCCGGTCCAGCACCGCCACCGCGCCGAGTTCGGAGAACCGGTCGTGCGGCAGTGCCACCCAGTCCGGGGTGGGGATGCCGCCCTCCCGGAGTACCGCCTTCGCCGACGGCTTGTCCCAGGCCAGTCGGGACGACCGGGCGTCACAGCCGACGTACGGGACGTCGCAGATGTCGAGTACGCCGCGCAGCGAGCCGTCCTCTCCGGTCGACCCGTGCAGGGCGATCACCACCGCGTCCGGGGGATCCTCCCGGAGCAGTGGCAGCAGCGAGACGTCGGCGTCCCGGAGTTCCGCCTCCACGCCGACCGAGCGGAGCGCGTCGAGCACCCGCCGGCCGGACTTCAGCGACACGTCCCGCTCGTAGGAGAGCCCGCCGGCGAGTACCAGGACGCGCAGCTCGGCGGTGGCATCGCGAGGTACGAGGTCAGGCCATTCGGCGGCCTGGAGCGGATCGTCGGCAGAGTGCGTACCCATGCCGGAGATCATGCCAAGTCGGGACCTGGCACGTCCGCGCCGGCCTGCCCACGACGGCGGGGCGGGGCGCCGACGGCGCCGAAGACCTCGCGCATCGCGGCCTCCTGCTCCATCACGGTCGCCAGTCGGCGCACACCCTCGCGGATCCGTTCCGGCGGCGGGAAGGAGAAGTTGAGCCGCATGTGGCCCGCCCCCGTGCCGTCGGCGTAGAAGCCGGTGCCGGGCACGTAGGCGACCCGGGCGGCGATGGCCCGCGGCACCATCGCCTTGGCGTCCAGACCCTCCGGCAGGGTCGCCCAGACGAACAGCCCGCCACCCGGCTCGGTCCAGCTCGTGCCGGCCGGCATGTAGTCGGCCAGCGCGCCGAGCAGGGCGTCCCGGCGCTCCCGGTAGAGCTCACGGTAGATCTTGAGCTGCTGCCGCCATGGCATCGTCGACAGGTAGGTGGTGACGGCGGCCTGGGCGAAGGCGCTGGGGCAGAGGATCTGCGCCTCGCTGGCGATCACCAGCTTGTCGCGTACGGCGTGCGGGGCCAGGATCCAGCCCACCCGCAGCCCAGGCGCGAAGGTCTTGGAGAAGGTGCTCAGGTAGAACACGCCGTCCCGACGGCGCGCCCGCAGCGGCAGCGGTGCCTCGCAGTCGAAGCCGAGCTGGCCGTACGGGTCGTCCTCGACCACCAGAAGGCCGGCCCGCTCGCAGATGTCGAGCACCCGCTCCCGGCGTTCCTCGCTCAGCGTCACACCGGCCGGGTTCTGGAACGTCGGGATCGTGTAGAGGAACTTCGCCCGCCGACCCGAGCGGGCGACCTCGGCGATGGCCAGCTCCAACGCCTCCGGGACCAGTCCGTCGGCATCCATCGGGACGTGCACCACCTGGGCCTGGGCGCTCTGGAAGACACCGAGCGCGCCGACGTAGGTGGGACCCTCGGCGAGTACGACGTCGCCGGGGTCGAGGAAGAGCCGGGCGACCAGGTCCAGCGCCTGTTGCCCGCCGACCGTCACCACCACGTCCTCGGGGGAGGCGCCGCAGCCGACGTCGATGCCGGAGAGCGCCATCACCTCGCAGATCCGCTCCCGCAGCTCCAGCGTGCCCTGGCCGATGCCGTACTGCAGGGTGCTCGCGCCCTGGTCGGCGGCGAGCTTGTTGAGCATCTCGCCGACCGCGTCCAGCGGCAACGCGGCGATGTACGGTGCGCCGCCGGCCAACGAGACGACCTCCGGACGGCTGGCGACGGCGAAGAGGGCCCGGATCTCCGATGCCGTCATCCCGCGTACCCGCCGGGCATAGCGGTCCGTGTAGTCGTCCAGCGTCGTGCCGGTCATGCCGCCTCCTCGCTGTGCTCTCTCCTCGTCACGACGTCCGCGACCGGGCCGGGGGATGGCGGCGCCGCGCCCGCTCATCCCGCCTCCCTGCGCTCGCCGTGCCTCCCCATGATGGCCGCGACGGTCACCGAACGCATTCCCGAAACAGGTCGTTTGATCCCGCCCGGGCGCCCTCGCCACCTCGAACGCCGCGCCCGCTCTCCGTCCCGGTCCGCTCGAACCCCGCCGTGCGGGCGGGTCGGTGGGGGGCTGTCCGGCAACTCCGCCGGTCGGCGCTCGTCGCTCGATCGTAATCCCGATCACCCGGTAAGGCCCTCGGCCCGGCGGTCCGTCCACATGTCGGACCGGTTGACCTGCCCGGTCACCGGCTGACCCGGCGGAACGGTGCGTAGTCGACCCGTCCTCTCCCGAGCCGGAAGGTTCCGGCGTACGATCGCTCGTTGGGGGTAGGGACCGGAGATGGCGGTATTTGCGGTCTTTGGACCTCCGGGACGATTTGTGGGGATGCGCCGATGTCGCGACGTCTGGTCAGTCTGACCCTCGACACTCTCGAAGACCTGCCCCGGCCCTGCCGGCGCTGCGTCTACTGGGAACTGGACCCGGTGGCGGCCGAACGTGCCCGCGAGGCAGGCGACCCCGGCCTGGAGAAGGAAGCCTGGGTCTCGCAGACGCTGCTCGAATGGGGCTCCTGCGGAAAGCTCGTGTACGTCGACGGTATGCCCGCCGGATTCGTGATGTACGCCCCGCCGGCCTACGTTCCCCGGTCGATGGCGTTTCCCACCTCGCCGGTCTCGGCGGACGCCGCACTGCTGACCACGGCACACATCATCACCGCCTTCGCCGGTGGCGGGCTGGGCCGGATGCTCGTCCAGGGGGTCGCGCGGGACCTGACGAAGCGGGGCATCAAGGCGATCGAGGCGTTCGGCGACGCGAAGTTCGGCGACGCCGGTGAGGGCGCGGGCGGCTGTGTCGCCCCGGCCGACTACTTCCTCTCCGTCGGTTTCAAGACGGTACGTCCCCACCCACGCTTTCCCCGCCTCCGGCTGGAGTTGCGTACCGCACTGTCCTGGAAGTCCGACGTCGAGTACGCGCTGGAGAAGCTGCTCGGCTCGATGAGCCCGGAAGGGCTGCTCCGCCCGGTACGCCCCGCCACCCGCTCGGCCGCCGGCTGACGGCTGACGGCTCATCGGGCCCGCGGTAGCGGGGGTCAGTCGTGGGCGGCGGCGCCGGCCGCCACCATCGCCCGCAGCTCGCTGACGTCGATCGAGCCGGTCGGCACGTCCTCCTCGACCGGGAAGTACATCCGTTGTACCGCGGCGACGATGGCGTCCACCACCCGGTCCCGGAACCGGGGGTCGATCAGCCGGGCCCGGTCGGTGGGTGAGGTGAGGTAGCCGACGTCGACGCGTACCGCCGGCATCCGGGTCAGCCGGAGCAGCTCCCACGTCTTCGCGTGGGTCTGGCAGTTGCGCAGCCCGGTCCGGACCACGATCTCCCGCTGGACGAGCCCGGCCAGTCGTTCACCGACGCTCGAGGTGACCCCGTTGGCGGTGCCGTAGTGGTAGGTGGCGACCCCCTCCGCCTCCGGGTTGGCGTGCCCGTCGATGTGCAGCGAGATGAGCAGGTCGCCGCCGAGTTCGTTGGCCAGGTCGGCCCGGGTGAGGTCGGCCAGCGGCGCGGCCGGCGCCGGGCCCCGGGTGAGGTGCACCCGCATGCCGGCGGCGGCGAGCCGCCCCTCCAGCCGGGCGGCGAGGTCGTAGGCGAGGTCCGCCTCGGTCCACCGCATCGTGCCGTCCTGCACCACGAACCCGGGATCGAAGGGGTCGTGACCGGGGTCGACCACGATGACCTTGCCGACCAGGTTCGGACCGGACTGGCGGAACGCGTCGGATTCGCGGAGCAGGGTCGGCCGGCCGCCGACCACCTTGCGGCCGAGCCGGCGCAACGCGTTCATGGTGTGTGGGCCGCAGGCGCCGTCCGGGGGGAGCCCGACCTCGCGCTGGAACTGGGCGACCGCGCGGGCCGTCCGGGCCCCGTACACGCCGTCGGCGCGACCGACGTCGTAGCCCATCTCCAGCAGGCGCTCCTGGAGGGTACGCACGTCCTCGCCGATCAGCGGGTCAGGAATCGCCTGGTAGAGGGTACGGGCACCGAGGCGCCAGCGGGCCGCGTCGAGCGCCCGCCAGGTCTCCGGGCCGACCTGACCGTCGACGTTGAGCCCACGGTCCTGCTGGAAGGCGCGTACCGCACGCTCAGTCTCCGCCTCGAACTCGTCGGCACCGGGCGGCCCACCGGCGGGCAGCAGGCCCAGCCCGACCAGGACGGCTCGGATCTCGGTGACTGCACGTCCCCGGTCACCACGTCGGATCGGACGCACGGACGACCTCCCTCTGCGTGCCTGCGGTTGACTGCCCGGCTGTCGGGCGGTGTGCCGGATCGGCCTGCGACCGGTCCGGCGGCGGACGGTTCGTGGCTCCTCCGGGCGGCCCCGGTGAACCGGTCGACGGAGATCCGGCCGGTGGCGCCGGCCCCACCGTCGCGAGGAGGAACGCTTCCGGAGCGTACCGTGGCGCTCCGGCCCCCGCCCGGCGTTGACCGTACGGTATCCGGCCAACCTCGCCGATGAGCTGGGGATATACCCGCCCGGCCGGTGCCCGACGCGTGCTGGCCGCGATTGTGGCGGATCAGTCTCGACCGGTGGCCGGTCCCGCCGGTCGGAACGCCGACGCGCCCGCGTCCGAGGATCCGGAGACGGGCGCGTCGGCGTTCCGGCGATGTGCGCTACAGCGCCGTTTCGATGAGCTTGATCAGGTCGCTCTTGGGGCGGGCCCCGGCGATGGACTGGACGGGCTCACCACCTTTGAACATCGTCAGGGTCGGCACCGACAGCACCCGGTAGGCACGGGCCGTCTCCGGGTTGTCGTCGATGTTGAGCTTGACGATTCGGACCTTGTCCCCCAGTTCGCCGGCGATCTCTTCCAGCAGGGTGTCGACCTTGCGGCACGGCCCGCACCACTCGGCCCAGAAGTCCACCAGTACCGGCGTATCGGACTGCAGCACGTCACTGGCGAAGTTGGCGTCCGTGACGGCGCTTGTTGCTCCCACTAGTCCTCCTCGGGGGTTGCTTCGTGCGTTGGTATTCAGTCTTCGTCGAGCGTCGCGAGGAACCGCTCGGCGTCGAGGGCGGCGGCACAGCCGGTGCCGGCCGCGGTGATCGCCTGGCGGTAGGTGTGGTCGACCAGGTCACCGGCGGCGAACACGCCGGGGATGTTGGTCCGGGTGCTCGGCGCCTCGACCTTGACGTAGCCGCTGTCGTCCAGCTCCACCTGGCCCCGGAAGAGTTCGCTGCGCGGGTCGTGGCCGATCGCCACGAACACGCCGCTGACGTCGAGCGTCTTGGCCTCGCCGGTGTGCGCGTTGCGCAGGCGTACCCCGGAGACCTTGCCGTCGTCGCCGAGCACCTCCTCGACCACGCTGTTCCACTCGACGTGGATCTTGTCGTTGGCCAGTGCCCGGTCCGCCATGATCTTGCTGGCCCGGAACTCGTCGCGGCGGTGCACGATCGTCACCTTGCTGGCGAACTTGGTGAGGAAGGTCGCCTCCTCCATCGCCGAGTCGCCGCCACCGACCACCACGATCTCCTGGCCGCGGAAGAAGAAGCCGTCACAGGTGGCACAGGACGAGACACCGTGCCCCAGATATTCCTGCTCGCCCGGCACACCCAGCGGCCGCCAGGCCGAACCGGTACTCAGGATGACCGCCTTCGCCCGGTACGCCGTCTCACCGACATACGCCGTGCTCACCCTGCCTTCGCCCGGTACGCCGGTGTCGACCAGCTCGACCCGGGTCACGTCGTCGGTGACGAACTCGGCCCCGAACCGCTCGGCCTGCTTGCGCATCGAGTCCATCAGCTCCGGACCCATGATGCCGTCGGCGAAGCCGGGGAAGTTTTCCACCTCGGTGGTGGTCATCAGGGCACCGCCGGACTGCACACCCTCGATGACCAGCGGTTTGAGATTGGCGCGCGCGGCGTAGACCGCCGCGGTGTAGCCGGCCGGCCCAGAGCCGATGATGATCAGGTTGCGGACCTCGTCCACTGCCGTCTCCCGATGTGTGTCTCTGCGCCACCGACGCCAGGCGCCGACGGCGGTCCGAGCGCCGGCCACCTACGGCACCGGCACCTGCAAGCCAGAACGTCATCGTACGAACCGGGGATTCCCGAGCCGGTCATCCGGTGGGTCATGTCACTGCGTCGACGAAACAGCCGATGAGGCGTTGTTTCACCCTACCCGGCTCTGGTAGATGAGGTCGGCAGCGGGTGAACCGCAGTTCGGGCCGGTCACCCAGGCCCAGCGGGCTCCCGAGCGGTCGGTGAAGACGACGACGAGCGCGGCCCGGCCCTGGAAGGTGGCGTAGTCCACCAGGTCGACCGCGACCGGGCCCTGGGCGTGGGTCACCGCGATCGCGTCGAGGCAGGCGGCGAGTACGGACCGGTCGGCCAGGCGCTCCAGCGGGTTGCCGGCCCCCGTCGGCAGGCAGCACGGCGAGGCGCCGCTCGCCGAGAAGGGGGTGGCGTTCGGGGCGGCGTCCTCCCGTACCGGGCCGGAGCTGCGGTTCTGCGGCGCGGACCGGGTGGCCGGCGCGGTCGGGGCGGTCGGGGCGGTCGGGGCGGTCGGGGCGGCCTGCTTGGTCAGGTTGGAGACGGTGTCCGGCAGCGAGTCGGGGGTGTAGTCGGTGCCGGTGAAGAGGACCCGCTCGGCGGACGGTTCCACCACCGTCCGGGGCGGGCCGGAGCCGAGGACCTGCGGCGCGGCCGCGTCCTCGCCGGAGTTCATCGCCGTGCCGGCGGTCTGGTCACCGGCGCTGTCGCCGCCGTCCACGAGACCACTGACGGCGAACCCGGCGAAGCCGGCGACCACGGTGGCGAGCAGGATCGGACCGGCCATCCGTCGCGTCCAGCGCCGCCGCCGACCCGGTCGGCCGGGGCGCTGCCCGCCGCCGGGCTGCGCGGGTACGCCGGGCAGGTGTCGACGGGGCCGGCCGCCCGGACGCGTGGGTCCGCCCGACGGAGACCCGCCCGACGGCCCGGGCCCGGAGTCCGGGACGGCACCGGACCGGGTACCGGCGCCCGGTACCGTGGCGCCGACCGGCTCGTCCGAGACGTCGGCCGACTCCGGCAGAGCGTCGTCCGGCGCCTCGGCAGGCTGGTCTTGGCCGGCGGCGGCCGGGTCGTAGTCGTAGGTGCCGGGTGCGGCAGCGCCGGCCAGCGCCGAGCTGAGCCGGTCGACCACCAGGGGCGGCATCGGGATGTGCGCGGCGGCCAAGCCCGCCAGGTCGAGGCGTACCGCGTCGAGGCCGGCGGTGAGGTCGGCGAACGCCTCCGCCCAGGCCGGATCCTGGTCGAGCAGCCGGGCGACCTCGACCTCGTCCGGGGTGCCGTCCAGCGCGCCACCGACATAGTCGGCCAGCAGGTCGAGATCGACCTCCCGGAACTGGCCCCCGGTCACGATTCCTCCTGGTCCTGGTCGGTCCGGCCCCCACGCCGGTCCGGTGCCACCTGCCTGTCCGCCCCGAGCCGGATCGATTCTGGTCGGACGCCGCCACCGGAGCCGAGGTTCCCGCCGGTGACCGACGGCACCCTGGGACTCGGCGCGGGATCGCGGCCGGTACCCGCCGGTCGGAGGTGGCCGAGCAGGACGGCGAGTCGGGCCCGTCCCCGGGCGCACCGGCTCTTCACGGTGCCCTCGGCGACGCCGAGGATCTCGGCCACCTCGGCGACCGGATAGCCCTGTAGGTCCACCAGCACCAGCGCGGCCCGCTGCTCGACCGGAAGTTCCGCCAGCGCCTGCCGCACGACGAGCGTGGTGTCGTGGTCGGTGGCCGGCGCGGCCGGCTCGACGCCACCCTGCCATCGGGCGGTGTCGAGCGGGCGGGTGCTGTCCGGCAGCGGTACGGTCGGATGAGCCTGCCGACGGCGGATCCGGTCGAGGCAGGCGTTCACCACGATTCGGTGCAGCCAGGTGGTGACGGCGGCCTCGCCCCGGAACCGGGCCGCCGAGCGGTGCGCCGAGAGCAGGGCGTCCTGGAGGGCGTCCGCCGCCTCCTCCCGGTCGGTCACCGTACGCAGGGCCACCGCCCAGAGGCGGTCCCGGTGCCGGTGGAACAGGGTCGCGAAGGCGTCCCGGTCGCCGTCCACGTGTGCCCGGAGCAGTTCGGCGTCGCTACGCTCCGGGTCACCGGGCCATGCGCTGCCGGCGGGGCGGGTCACCCCGTCAACCGGGTTCGGCACGTCCGTGGCCGGCGACGCCCCGGCCGGACCCGGCTCGTCCGGCGACGCCCCGGCTTCGGACGGAGTGAGTCCGTCGGATGCACCGGGGCGGGTGGTCGGGTCGAGTCGGGCCGAGGAGGCCGGCGAGGTCGTACGGTCGGTCCGACCTCCGGTCTTCGTCCGGTCGGTCCGACCTCCGGTCTGCGGTCCGCGCGGGTCGGCGTTGCCCATGGGCGGGCCCGCCGGCCGGGCCGGGTCGGTCGGCGCCCAGGGGCGGGCGGAGGGCGAGCCGGCCCGGCCGGCAGCGTCGGAACCCAACCCGCCGGTCATGGCCGCACGATAACCGAGTCACGCACGCACTGGGACGACCGGCAGCTCACCGACTCTGGACCGTGATCTCCTGAACGCCGATCTTCCACCGGCCGGAGCCCGGCTCGGTCTCCGGCAGGTCGGTGATCCACAGCATCAGGTACTGGTATTTCTGACCCGGCGCGAACTGGCTGAACAGGACCTTGGTCCGGTCGCTCTTCTCGTACGCGTTGCCGATCCGGGTGCTGTACGCCTCGATGAGATCCCGGTCGCCGCCAGCGGTCGCCGGGAAGTCCCTGGTGCCCGAGCGCAGCTCGGCCGAGACACCGCTCTCGGAGAAGTCCACCTGCACGCTGGTGACCTCGCGGGGCTGACCCAGGTTGATCAGGATGCCCATCCCGGACTTCGTGTTGCCGAAATTCGAACCGCTCTTGTAGGTATCGGTCTCCCAGCCCTCGTTGGCGTCACCGTCGACCGCCTTCTCCACGTCGTCCAGCTCGGTCCTGTCGCCGTCCGGGTCGATCACCCGGACCTGGTCGCCCTTGAGGCTGACCTTGCGCGGAGTGGCGGCCGGTGGCTCCGGGTCGCCGGCCACCGCGGGTTGGGTGCTGGTCCCGGTACTCGGGGTCGGTCCGGCCTGGCCGTCGGTCGAGTCCCGATTACCGACCAGCGCGTTGATGCCGAGCGAGAGCCCGACCAGCGCGATCACCAGCAGGGCGGCGATGCCGATCAGCATCCTGCGGTTGCTGGGTGTCGGCAGGTCGGGGCCACCGTCGTCACCGGCGGTGAAGCGGAGCGGCCCGCTGTCGAGGTAGTGCTCCTCGGCGGCGGCGTCGAGCCGGCCCAACTCGGCGGCGAGAACGTCCGAGGACGGCACCGCGAGCTGCGAGTCGAGCAGATCCATGGTGAGGTCGTCGAGGTAGGCGGGGACACCGGCCCGGACCTGCCGGGGGGCCGCGATGGTGCCGCTCGCGTCCCGCACCGCGTCCGGCAGCGGGGAGCGGGACCGCCGGGTCGAGCCGGCGGTGAGGGACGCCTCGGCGTGCGGCCAGTGGCCGGTCAACGCGTAGTAGAGGATGCCACCGACCGCCCGTACGTCGGTCTCGGGGGTGTCCGCGCCGTCGGTGCGTGCGTCGGCGAGCACCACCCGGCCGTCGTCGCCGACCATCACGGTGCCGGGGTGCAGGTTGCCGTGCACCATGCCGGTGGCGTGGATGGCGGAGATCGCCCCGGAGACGGCGTGCGCGATGCTGGTGGCCCGGGCCGGGTCGAGTACGCCCTCGGCGACGAGTTCCCGCAGGGAGTGGCCGTCCACCCACTCGCGGACGACGTACGCCCGCTCGTCCTCGTCGATCGCGTCGTAGACGCCGACCAGGTTGGGGTGGATCACCCGGCTGGCCGCCACCGCGGCCTGGAGCATCTCCTTCGCCGAGTCACCGCCGGGATAGCGCAGCACCACCGCGACCGGTCGGCGCAGCACCACGTCGACACCGCGCCAGACCTGCCGGCCCGCGCTGTCGTCGTTGATGTGTTCGGCAAGCTCGTACCGTTCGGCCAGGATCTCACCGACGGCGGGGGCACCGAAGGTCATCACGGACGGAGCCGCCTCGTCCGCCTCCTGACCTTCGCCGACCTGGGTCACCCGTCCTCCCTCGGTGATCGTGTCGATCGATGGACCCGTGCTGCTAGGCATCTGGCTTCCCGCTCCGCCTTCGAAGGAAATCGGACGGCCACCGGCACTCCTAGCCTAGGCGCTCGCCGCACTCGTCGAGAGCGACCTTACCCGGGTCTGACTGATCCCCGACACGTCATCTTGCGGCCGTACGTGGACCTGCTGGGCGGATGTGTCGGGAGCGCGCTGGATCGTCCGCTGTCAGCCACCTTGATGGCCCGTGCTTTTATCAATCTATAGGTTAATTTCAACAGTTTGCTACCGGGTCGGTGTGCCGGCCCGCCGCCCCTGCCCGGCACCCTTGTCGTCCGGGGCGTCGGCGTGCACCCGGCACCTTCCCCCGTGCGCCGGAAGTATGCCGGACGCCCAAGGTCGACAGCATCCGGGTGGTTGCCCGAACGGCGGTCACGTCGGTCACACCGCGACGGTGGCCCACCGCGCCGGCACGACGGTGTCGAGAGCCGGGCCGGCGCGGTTGTCGCCGCTTCGCCGTGACACCGGTCGGCCGACGCTGACGAGCCGTTGTCCACAGCCTGTGCGTGGAGGTTCGAGCCGGACCCGCCGGGTTTTCCACAGGTACGTCCCCAGCCCGTGCGCGACCGCTCACCGGCCGAGCCGGCGGCGGACCATGCCGACCACCGTGGTTATCTCCCGGATCCGCAGCAGCAGGGCCAGTCCGAGGTACGTCGCGCCGATCGCCGCGCCGCCGATCGCCACCTCCAGGAAACCCAGCCAGCGGTTCTCGATCGCCTGACCCGGCAGCAGGGTCACCACCAGCAGGCCGACCAGGGTCGCGCCGAGGGCGGCCACGAGTACCCGGCCGAAGGTGTTGAACATCGCGCCGAGGCCGATCCGGCCGATCCGGGGGCGCAGCAACCAGGCGGAGATCACCGCCGCGGCGACGTACGAGACCGCGTTGCCGAACATCATCCCCGAGGCGAGCACCGAGGTGGAGAACGCGGCGAAGACGAGAACCTGCACCAGGATCCGGAGCAGTACGACCGGGATGTTGATCAGGGCCGGCATGCGGGTGTCGGGCAGCGCCCAGAACGCGAAGGTGAAGACCTGACTGACCGCGAACGGGATCAGCGCCAACGCGGCGACCAGCAGCACCGGCGAGATGGCACCCGCGTCGCCCCGGGCCGCGCCGTAGTCGAAGAGGCTCACCGCGATCGGCTCGGCGAGTACGGCGTAGCAGACCGCGATCGGCGCGAGTACGGCGGTGACGGTCCGGACGGTACGGGACAGGTCGCTTGCCATGTCCTCGAACCGGCCGTCGGCAGCGGCGGCGCTCATCCGGGGCATCAGAGCGGTGATGATCGAGACCGCGATGATGCCGTGCGCCATCATCAGCAGCAGGAAGACGTTGTTGTAGATGGCCGGTCCGGCCGACTCGCCCTCCACCTGGTTGAGCAGGTTGAAGAGCACGACCAGGCCGAGCGAGTTGACCGCCACGTAGCAGAACATCCAGCCGCCGAGCCGACCCAGCTCGCGCAGGCCCAGCTCCCGGAAGTCGAACCGCCACCGCCAGCGGAAGCCGACCTTGCGCAGCGCCGGCAGCAGCCCGACGGCCTGGACGACGATGCCGAGCAGGGTGCCGCCGCCGAGCAGCAGGATCCGACCCGGACCCATCTCGTCCGGATCGATGATCTGCGCGCCGTAGATGGCGATGTAGAGCGCGCAGGCGCCGATGATCACGAGATTGTTGAGGATCGGTGTCCACATCGGGGCCGCGAAGTGCCCACGGGTGTTGAGTACCGCGGCGACCAGCGCGCTCAGCCCGGAGAAGAAGATGATCGGCAGCAACAGGCGGGAGAGTGTGGTGACGAGGCCCTGGTAGTTGTCGCCACGGCCGCCGGCGACGATCTCGGTCAGCACCGGGGCGGCCACGATGGCCAGCACCGCGGCCACGCCGAGGGCGAGCACGGCCAGGGTGAGCAGGCGTTGGGCGTACGCCTGGCCGCCGTCGGCGTCGACCCGGCGCCGGCGTACCAGCACCGGCACCAGCACGCTGGTCAGGATGCCGCCGAGCAGGAACTCGTAGACCATCTGCGGGATGATCAACGCGGTCGCGTACGCGTCGTTGACGGCGAAGGCGCCCAGCGCGGCCGTCACCATCAGGGTGCGCAGGAAGCCGGTACCCCGACTTACCAGGCTGCCGATCGCCATGATCGCGCTGTTCCCGGCCGCGCTGCCGGCGGTCTCCGGCGGCGGCGCGGTGCTCTCCAGGGCCGGCGACGCGGAGATCAGCGTCGCGCCGTCCTGCGGCGGCGGGACGCCGTCGGGCATGGCGTTGGCGCTGCGGTACAGCCCGCCAGCCATCTCAGCCTCCCAAGGGGTACGGCGGGCAGGGCGCCCGCCGGCACTGTTGGAACATTAGTCAACCCGGTCACCCGGCTGCCCGGCCGCGTCGCCCACGCCTCCGGCGTCCCCGGCGGCAGCCACGGGCGGCCCGGCCGGTCCCGGGTGTGCGCCCGGCCGAACCGTCCCCGCCGGGGCCGCCGGCCGAGTCGCCGGTCAGTCGGTGTGCCCGGCGCCAGCCGGTGCCGGACGGTTCAGTAGGCTGGCGATCCCATGTCCGAAACCTCCGCCCCGCACAGCGCCCCTTCGACGCCGTCCGACAGCCGGTCGGCCCTGAGCGCTGCCCAGCGCAACGCCGTCGCGGAACTGCTCCGGGTCTCGCCGGTCGCCGACGAGTTGGGTCGCCGGTTCGCCCGGGCCGGTCACGAGCTGCACCTGGTCGGCGGCTCCGTCCGGGACGCCCTGCTCGGCCGGCTCGGTGAGGACCTCGACTTCGCCACCGACGCGCACCCGGACGAGACGCTGCGGCTGCTGAAGGGCTGGGCCGAGGCGATTTGGGAGACCGGACGCGAGTTCGGCACCATCGGCGCCCAGCGGGACGGGCTGCGGCTGGAGATCACCACCTTCCGGGCCGAGTCGTACGACCAGGTGAGCCGGAACCCGGTCGTCCGGTACGGCACCGACCTCGCCGAGGACCTGCGGCGCCGGGACTTCACGATCAACGCGATGGCGGTGAGCCTGCCGGGGCACGACTTCACCGACCCGCACGGGGGGCTGGACGACCTCGCCGACCGGGTGATCCGGACCCCCGGCACCCCCGCCGAGTCGTTCGGGGACGATCCGCTGCGGATGCTCCGCGCGGCCAGGTTCGCCGCACAACTGCGCTTCGCCGTCGCGCCCGAGGTCCGGGAGGCGATGCGGGCGATGGCAGCCGACCTCGACCGGATCACCGCCGAGCGGATCCGGGACGAGTTCACCAAGCTGCTCTGCGGGGCCGACCCGATCACCGGGCTGCGCCTGCTGGTCGACACCGGCCTCGCCGACCGGTTCCTGCCGGAGCTGTCCGGGCTGAAACTGGAGATCGACGAGCACGCCCAGCACAAGGACGTCTACGAGCACACCCTGATTGTGGTGAGCAACGCGGTGCGGCTGGAGGAGGAGGGCTGCGACTTCGTCCTCCGGATGGCCGCACTGATGCACGACGTCGGCAAGCCGGCCACCAAGGCGGTCGGGCCGGACGGCCGGGTCAGCTTCCACCACCACGAGGTGGTCGGCGCCCGGCTGACCAAGCAGCGGATGAAGGCGTTGCGCTATCCCAAGGACGTGATCGGCCAGGTGGTCGCACTGGTCGGGCTGCACCTGCGGTTCTACGGGTACGGGCGCGGCGAGTGGACCGACTCGGCGGTGCGCCGGTACGTCACCGACGCCGGTGACCTGCTGCCCCGGCTGCACAAGCTGACCCGCTCCGACTGCACCACCCGCAACCGCCGCAAGGCCGCCGCGCTGGCCGCCGACTACGACGCGCTGGAGGAGCGGATCGCGCGGCTGGCGGCGGAGGAGGACCTCGCCCGGGTACGCCCCGACCTCGACGGCAACGCCATCATGGAGCTGCTCGGCGTACCGCCGGGGCCGATCGTGGGTCGAGCCTGGCGGTACCTGAAGGAACTGCGTCTGGAGCGGGGCCCGCTGGACCGGGACGAGGCCGAGGCCGAGTTGCTGCGCTGGGCCCGGGAACAGGGCATCACCGACTGACGGGCCGGCCTGGCGGTCCGGCCGATCCCGCCGCGCGGACCGGCGTTCGGGGCGGTGCCGGGTCAGCGCAGCGCCGAGCGGGTCGTCGGAGCCAACCGTAGCTGTCGCGGCGGCGCGACGAGCGCGGCGCGCAGCTCGGGCAGCACCTCGTCCCGCCATCGGATAGACCGGCCCAGGCGCCGGAGGTGATCGTTGAGCCGGGTGGCATCGGCGAACCGGGTGAGCCAGCAGAGGACGTGCTCTCCGGTGCGGACCGGCAGGGCCGGGTAGGTGTTTTCGGCGTACTCGGTCGACAGGCAGGCGACCGGTGCGGCGCCGGTCTCCACGAGTAGCGGCCGTATCCGCCGGTGGAAGAGGTCGGTGAACGCCTGGTCGACCGGATCGGCCCGGAGGCAGAGCGTCACCATGACGAGCGACGCCGGCCGGTTACCGCGGCCGACCGGCGGGCGTACGGCCGGTGCCGGAAACCCGGACCGCTCATCGAGCGGTCGCAGCAGGAGTACGTCGTCCGAGTCGACCATCGTGGCGTTGGCCCGCTCCCGGTGCCGCTGCCAGACCGGGCCGGCGTAGAACTCGTGCAGTGCCGCGGCCCGGCGGGGCATGTCGGGGAACCCCCGGAGCCAGACGAAGCGGTCCGGCTCGGCCAGGTCCTGGAACTGCCCGATGATCGCCATCCCGGCCGCCTCCTGCGATTCGACGAACTCGCGGTCGAAGAGGTCGACCAGCACGTCACGCGCGCCACCGTGCAGGGTGTACTGCCGGAGTTCGACGACCGGATGGCGTACGCCGTCGCTCATTACTCTCCCGTCTCCAGGGTCTGGTCCAGCATGTCGGCGATCGACGTACCGGCGAGTTCCCGGCGCAGCGCCCGGTCGACGTCGCCGTAGAACCGGCCGAGGGCGGGTCGGATGCCCCTGCCGACCGGGCACTCCAGGTTCGGCTCGCTGTGGTGCAGCGCGAACAGGGGCTCCCGCTCGACCGCGGCGTACACATCGAGCAGGGTGATTTCCTGCGGCGGGCGGGCCAGACTCCAGCCCGCCCCGACGCCGTGTCGCACGGTGACCAGGCCCGCCTGCCGAAGGTCACCGAGACTCCGCCGGATGACCACCGGGTTGGTCCGCACGCTCGCGGCGACCTGGCCGGAGGTGAGCACCTGCCGGCCACGCCGCTCGGAGAGCGCCATCCAGGTCAGCGCGTGGACCGCGATAGTCAGTCGGCTGTTCGCCGCCACCGTTCCGCACCACCTTTCCGCTAGCTGTAACAGCTTCTGTTACAGCTAGCGCGGGGTCAATGCCGGAACGGACGGTTCGCCTGCCGCGTCCACTGGCGATACCGTCCTATCCGGCGTACGACAGGCGGGGAGGTGATCGTGGACGTCTCGGGTCGGCCGGGCGACCGCTCCTTCCTGGTCCCGATGGTGGCGCTGGTGTCGACGCTGGTGGCCCTCGTCGTCGCGATCGTGCTGGTGCTCGTACTCCGGGGCGGCGGGTCGCAGGACCCGACCGGCGCCGGCCCGACGCATCCCGCCACCGCCACCGGCGGCGACCCGTCGGCCGGGAGTACGCCGAGCGGCGCACCGGGCGCCGCCGGCTGCCTGGTCGGCACCTGGCGGGTCACCGAGCATCAGGAGCAGGTGGACGTGCCCGAGGTGGGCCGGCTGAGCTTCACCGGCGGCACCGGGTCGACGCTCTCGCTCAGCGCCGAGGGCGCCGGGATCGCCGACTACGGCGACGGCACGGTCTTCTCCAGCAGTCACGGCGGCCAGGAGGTCGTGCTAGAACTGCGGGGCAGGGTCAGCTACCGCTACGCGCTCGTCGGCGACCGGATCGAGCTGCGGGACGTACGATCCGCCGCCGAGGTGCGGCTGCGGGTCGGTGCCGGTACGCCCGGACGCTGGCGACCCTTCACCGCCTCGACCGCCCCGTCCAACTACACCTGTGCCGGCGACCGGCTGACCCAGCAGTCCCTGGCCTTCACCACCCTGTACGCCCGGTCGGAGTAGGGAGCCCAGAGCGGTGATCACCACGCCGGCAGTGCCGGCCGAACGCCCGCGCCCTAGCCGGACCGGACGAGCACGGACGTCCGCGCCGCAGGCCGGTGCGGGAGCCGGTGACGGGGACAGCAGGCGGCCCGGCACCGGAGCGGCAACTCCGGTACCGGGCCGCAGGGGTGGAACGTCCCCGGGTGGTCAGCCCTTCGGCTCGACCGCCTTGCCGCCGTTGGTCAGCGTGCCGTCGACGATCTGGTCGGCGTTGCCGCGGGCCGCGCCGAGCCGGGCGAGCAGCCCGGTCAGGTCGACCCCGGTCAGGTCGCTGCCGAGCTGGAGTCCCTGGGCCACGTTGGCCGCCACCGACTTGGTCAGCGAGGAGGCGCCGTCGGTGGAGATCACCGTGATCTTGTCGATCGCGCCGACCGGGGCGCTCGCCGCCTCGACCACCTGCGGCAGTACCTTGACCAGCAGGTCGAGCACGGCCGCCTCGCCGTACGACGCGAAGGCCTCGGCCTTGCGGGACATCGCCTCCGCCTCGGCCTGGCCCCGGGCGAGGATCGCCGCGGCCTCCGCCTGGCCCTCCCGCTCGACCGCGTCGGCGATGGCGGTACGCCGGCGCTGCTCGGCCTCACCCTCCTTGGCACCCTCGATCGCGTTCGCCTCGGCCAGGGCTGCCCGGCGGGCCCGCTCGCCCTCACCGGTCAGCCGGGCCTGTTCGGCGGCGGCCTGCGCGGCCGCGATGGTGGCCTGCCGCTCGGCGTCGGCGGCCAGCACCGCCGCGTTGCGGGACGCCTCGGCCTCCTGCTCCACCTTGTACCGGGCCGCATCGGCCGGCTTGCGGACCTCGGTGTCGAGCTGGCGCTGCTTCAGTTCGGCGTTGCGCTCGGCGACCTTCTGCTGCTCGGTCAGGATCGCCTGGTCCCGCTCGGCCTGGGCCAGCGGGCCGGCGGCGGCCGACTTGGCCTTGGCGGCGTCGATCTCGGCCTGGATGCCGGCCTGCTTCAGCGCCAGGTTCCGGTTCGCCTCGGCGATCGCCTCCTCGGCGAGCAGCCGCTCCTGCTCGGCGACCTGCCGGGCCCGGGCCTCGGCGATGGCCGCGTCCTTGAGCACCCGGGCCGCCTCGGGCCGGCCGAGGTCCTGGAGGTAGGAGCCCTCGGCCAGGATGTCCTGGAGCTGGAAGGTGTCGAGCACCAGACCCTGGTTGGTCATCGAGTGCTCGGCCTCTTCGGCGACCGCGCTGGCGAAGGCGGCCCGGTCCCGGATGATCTCCTCGATGGTGAGCCGGCCGACGATCGAGCGGAGCGCGCCGGCCAGCACCTCGCGGGTGAAGCTCTCGATCTCGTCCTGCTGGTGCAGGAACCGCTGCGCCGCCGCGCGGATCGCGTCCTCGGTGCCGCCGACCTTGACGATCGCCACGCCGTGCAGCTCGGCCCGGATGCCCTGCTTGCTGACCGCGCCCTTGATGCTGACGTCGATCCGCCGGCTGGACAGGTCGAGCGACTGGAGCTTCTGCACCACCGGGAGGACGAAGACCGAGGCGCCGAGTACGACCTTCTGCCCGGACATGTCGGTGGAGCGGCTGCCGTCGGCGCTCTGCGTCGTACGGCCCTTGCGGCCGGTGACGATGAAGGCCTCGTTCGGCCCGGCGACCTTGATCCGGGAGAGCACGAACATGACGAGGATGAGGACCAGGAGCACTGCTCCGCCGATGGCGATGAGGATCAGCATGACACCGTCCATTTCGGATTGGGGGTTGACGTGCGCCGTCGACTGCCGAGGTTCGTGGGGATGGACATGGTGTTCGGGGTGGGTGGTGCCGGTGTCCGAGCGGTGGCGCTCGGCGTACGGACCGGCTCCGTGTCAGTAGGTCTCGACCAGGACGCTGGTCTCGGTCAGCGCCTCGACGACGAAGATCTGCGCGCCGAGCGCTATCGGCCGCTCGGCCCTGGCGTTGAGCTTCACCGGCTGGCCACCCACCCGGACCCGCACCTCGCCGTAGCCGGCGTGGGGAATCGGGGTGACCACCACCCCGAGGGCCCCGACCAGGTCGTTGCGGGTCGGGGTGGCGTCGGTGTGCATGTTGCGGGCCGCCCGGGAGAGCCGGGCCGCGAGCCAGCCCGCCGGCACCGCCGCCAGCGCGCCCAGGCCACCGGCGGCGGCGACCTGGCCGAAGGTACCGCCGCCGATCACCTCGTTGGCGATGGCTCCGCCGAAGCCGAGTACGCCGGCGAATCCGGCGATCGTCTCCAGGCTGATCGGGCCGTCGATGTCCGGGTTGCCGAGGTGCGCCAACTCCGTACCGAGCAGGGCGAGCACCAGCACCGCGACTCCGGCGCCGCCGATGATGAGGAAGATCAGAGTCCCCGCTGCCACGACTGCAAGGTAACCGGCCCGGGCAACCTGTGAGTTGGCTGAGCACGACCCGCAGTGGGAACTCCGAACCGGACGGTGCCGTCCGGAGAACCCGGACCGGGTGCCACCCGGAAGGCGAGGTTGCAGAGCGGCCGGCCGCCGGGCCCCGGTCGGGGCGGCTCGGACGCCGGCCGGTGGGCAGCGGATCGGGGCCTGGTTCACCGCACCCACCCCGGCCGGACGTCCGTGCGACATTAGCCGCTCGCCGATCCGGATTGGGGGCGGAACCTGCTTGATCCCCGGTGTGCGTACCGGATCGTTACCCGACGATCACCCGGCCGCGAACGTGATGTCGTCGCTGCTGACCAGTTCGAGCGGAAGTTCGGCCCGCTCGTGCTCGGCACCGGTCGGATCGACGAGCACCACGGTGAGCCCCCCGGGCCGGGTCGGGTCCAGATAGAGCAGCCGGCTGGGCGTGACCCAGGTTACGTCGGCGCTCGGCAGTTGCCGTACCACCTTCCCGGTCTGCGTCGAGACGAGCTGTGCGGTCAAGGTCCCCTTGGCCGGTGGTGCCGGATTGTCATTGTCCTGGACCGTCACGGCCGACGATGTCGAGACCACCACCAGCGAGCCGTCCGGAGACCACGCCGCCGAGCTGGCGACACCGCCCCGGACCGGCAGGAAGCGGGTGGGCATGCCGTCCTCGGCCGCGAAGAGCTGCAGGCCGGGTCCCGTGGGCGGGGGCACCTTCGGGGAGCCGACGACCGCTTCGGCCTGCGACAGTGCGACCTCCCGGCCGCCGGGAGCCCAGGTGAACCGACAGAAACCGAGGCAGGACACCGGGCGCGTCTTGACCGGGTAGTACCGGAAGGCTCCGGCGTCGGGGGTGAGCAGCCCGATCGTGTAGGTCCCGGTCTTCCTGTCCTGGAGGGTGGCCAGCAGTCGCCGCCCGTCCGGTGACCACTCGACGCCCATGACCGCCCTGCCGGTCCGGAACCACTGCGGCTTGCCGGTCGCCAGGTCGTACAGTCCGACCTCGGTGGGGCGGTCGGAACTGCGTACCGCGGCGATCGGGCGGTGCGGAGCGACCCGCACCGACGTGTAGCTCGCCGGGACGCTGACGTAGCGGCGCCGGACGGAGTCGTACGCCCAGGTCGGGCCCGCCTGCCGGGTCGAGCCGGCGCTGAGCAGCAGAGCACCGCCGGGCAGTTCCACCGGCCCGTTCCGCCAGCCGCCCGACGGCGCCGGCCGGGGCGTCGGCGAACTCGCCGGCGTGGTCGCCGCCGGTGGCCCGCCGATACCCAGGGCCGGTGGCTGCGGGTCGGGCCGGAGCCAGACGTACGGTGCCGCGATGGCGCCGATCGCGACGAACGCCGCCGCGGCCGCGATCGTCTGCCGGCGTCGGCGCATCCGCCGGCCCTGGACGATGGCGGTGGCGGCGAAGTCCGGCGGCTGGTGGGGAGTGCCGGCCAACTCGCGTACGGCCTCCCGCAGCAGCCGGTCCGCGCGCTCGCTCATCGCAGTGCCTCCGCCCGTTTCGTCAGCTCCGCGAACTCCGGCACGAGTTCGCGGAGTTTGCTCAGTGCCCGGGACGCCTGGCTGGCCACGGTGCCGGGGCGGCAGCCGAGCGCGGCGGCGGTCTGCTCCACCGTCTGGTCCTCCAGATAGCGCAACACCAGTACCGCCCGCTGCCGGGGTGGCAGCATCATCAGCGCGTCCCGGAGCATCATCCGGACCGCCGTGTCGTGGTCGTGCTGGGTGTCGGCGGCAGGTGGTTCCGGCACCTCGGCGTGCGGCACCTCGGCCCGCCGTCCGCGCCGCCGCCAGGCCGAGACCTGGTCGTGGTAGAGGATCTGCCGGACGTACGGCTCCGCGTCGCCCCGGATCCGGGGCCACCGGGCGTACGCCTTCGCCAGCGCGTTCTGCAGCAGGTCCTCGGCGGCGTAGCGGTCACCGGCGAGTGCCTGGGCGACGCGGAGCAGCACGTCGCCCCGCTCGTGCACGAACGCGGTGAATTCCCGCTCGGACGCCCGACCCACGGCACACCTCCCGCTCCCTCAGACGCCGGGGACAGCGAAAAGTTTGCCTCGGTCGGAAAACGCGCCGACCAGCGGCGTCGCCGCTTGACGGATACGGCCGGCGCGACGACCGGCTCCGCAACCGATCGTGGGCTGTTACCGCCCCTCCAGGGGTAGTAACAGCCCACGGTCGGGCGGGGCTCAGACCCCGGCGGGGACCCGCTCGGGTGCGGCGTCGGCGGCCAGGTGCCGGCGCAGGCGTTCGCCCTCGATGTCGACGTTGGGCAGCAGCTTCGACAGCCAGCCCGGCAGCCACCAGGCGCTCCGGCCGAGCAGCGAGATCACCGCCGGTACGATCGTCATCCGGACCACGAACGCGTCGATCGCCACCCCGATGGCGAGGGCGAAGCCCATCGACTTGATCACCGGGTCGTCGAGCAGCACGAAGCCGGCGAAGACCGAGGTCATGATGAGCGCGGCGGCGGTGACCACCCGGGCGCCGTGCCCCATGCCGTTGATGGTGGCCTGGGTCGGGGTGTCGCCGTGCACGAAGTCCTCCCGCATCCGGGAGACCAGGAACACCTCGTAGTCCATGGCCAGGCCGAAGAGGATGCCGATCAGCAGGATCGGCAGGAAGCTGACCAGCGGGCCCGGGGTGTCCAACCCGACCAGGTCACTGAGGTGGCCCTGCTGGAAGACCAGTACGGTGAGCCCGAAGGTGGCCCCGACGGTGAGCAGGAAGCCCAGCGCCGCCTTCAGCGGTACCAGCAGCGACCGGAACACCAGCATCAGCAGCAGTACCGACAGGCCCACCACGAGCAGCAGGTACCACGGCATCGCGTCGGCGAGCTTCTCCGAGACGTCGATCCCGACCGCCGTCTGGCCGGTCAGCGCCACGTCGGTGTCGCCGAGCCGGTCGATCGGGCCGACCTTCTCCCGGATCTGGTGCACCAGGGTCTCGGTCGCCGGGTCGGTCGGGCCGGTCGTCGGGATCACCGCCAGCAGGGCGGTCAGCTTGTCCCGGCTCAGGTTGGGCGGGCTGACCGCGAGCAGGTTCTCGGTGCCCTGGAGCACGGCGGTGACCTCCTGGGCGACCGTGCCGGTGCGTTCGGGCGAGTCGCTGGAGACCACCAGGGCCAGGCGGTTGTTGAACCCGGGCCCGAAGCCCTCGGTGATCAGGTCGGCGGCCTCGCGCTGCGGCGTACCGTGCGGGGCGGTGCCGTGGTCGGGCAGCGCGACCCGCATGTCGGCGGCGGGCAGCGCGAGCGCGCCGAGCCCGAGCACGGCGACCAGGATCAGCGGCACCCGCAGCCGGATGACCAGCCGGGCCCAGCGGAAACCGAACCCCTCGGCGGCGGCCGGCACCGCGCCGGTCGCGGTGCGCCGCAGCCGGCGCGGCAGGATGCGCCGGCCGGCGAAGCCGAGCAGCGCGGGCAGCAGCGTCAACGCCACGAGTACGGCGACCGCGACGGTTCCGGCGGCGGCGAGTCCCATGATCGTCAGGAACGGGATGTTCACCACGGCCAGCCCGGCGAGCGCGATCACGACGGTGACCCCGGCGAAGAGCACCGCCGAGCCGGCCGTGCCGATCGCCCGCCCGGCCGCCTCCTCCGGCTCCAGCTCCTCCAGCAGGTTCTGCCGGTAGCGCGAGGTGATGAAGAGCGAGTAGTCGATCCCGACCGCGAGGCCGAGCATCAGGGCGAGCACCGGTGCGGTACTGGTCAGCTCGATGGTGTTGCTGAGCGCGTACAGGCCGGCCATTCCGGCGCCGACCCCGATCAGCGCGTTGAGCATCGTCATCCCGGCCGCGACCAGCGAACCCAGCGTCACGACGAGTACGACCAGTGCGATCAGCACGCCGATGCCCTCGGTGCCGCCCACCTCGGGCACGCTGGACATCACCTCGCCACCGTGTTCGACCCGCAGCCCGGCCGCCGTCGCCGCCGAGCCGCTCTGCTCGTACGCCTCGCGCTGCGCCTCGGTGACCTCGTCGGCCTGGTGGGCGAACTGCACCTGTACGAGCGCGTGCCGGCTGTCCGGGGAGAGCGCCCCGGTGGTGAACGGGTCGAGCGCGCCGACCACGCCGGGCAGGGTGCCGGCCTCGCGTACCAGCTCGGCCACTGCCGCCCGGCGGTCCGGGGTGCCGAGCTGCTGGCCTTCCGGCGCGGCGACCACGATGGTGCCGGTCGCGCCGCTCGCTTCCGGGAACTCCCGCTTCAGCGCGTCGATCGCCCGCTGTGACTCGGTGCCGGGAATGGAGAAGTTGGTCGAGGTGGGGCCCATGAACGCCACCGCTGCCCCGCCGAGCGCGGCCAGCAGGACGAGCCAGAGGACCACCACGAGCCGGCGGCGCCGGAACGATGCCCGGCCTAGTCGGTAGAGGAGGGTCGCCATGTCGTTTCCTTCGGTCGAGGAGTCGGGCTGGTGGTGGAGGGTCGGTGCGGGTTCAGTGCCGTGCTGTGAGGTCGGCGGTGGGTACGCCGGCCTCGGGACGCAGCGCGCGGCGGGCTACCCGGAGCAGCGCCGGGCGGAGGTCGGCCTCGTCGTCGTCGGTGTGCTCGATCACCACCGCCGAGATGCCGGCGAGCACTACCTCGGCGGCGATCCGGTCGGCCGGGTCGGTGCAGCGGCCGGCGACGGCGTCGACCAGGCGGGCGGTGACGGAGGCGAGATCGGTGAACGCCGGCTGTTCCAGCAGGTGCGCCGGGTCGTCGTAGATCAGCGCTACCTCGCGCCGGTAGGTGAGCACCAGGTCGACGAATCCGTCGATGGCGGCTTCCCGGGCGTCCGCCGCGGCGAGCCCGGCGAGCCGGGCGAGCCGGGCGTCGAGGGCGGCCAGGTCCCGGGCGGCGGGCGCGACCAGCGCCAGCAGGATCGCCTCCTTGCTGTCGAAGTGGTACAGCAGGGTGGCCTTCGAGCAGCCCACCTCGACCGCGATGTCGTGCAGCGAGGTGCCCTTGAAACCCATCCGGGCGAACTGCCGGGCCGCGACGACCAGGATCTCGTCCCGAGTCCTGCTGCTGCCGCGCGCCATCGGGCTCACCTCCGGACCCGAGCATGCCTGACCGATCGGTCAGAGAGTTGACCGATCGGTCAGCATGTGACCTGAAGCACTCTCAGGTCAGAGCCCGGGCGTCAGTACCAGCCGGGTGCCGCGCAGGTTGCCGGCCTCGACCCGGCGGTGCGCCTCGGCCGCCTCCGGCAGCGACAGGATCTCGGTGCCCCGCGGGCGCAGCCGTCCGGCGGCGAGCAGTTGGTTGATCGTCCGAGCCGCCGCACCGAGTTCGGCGGTCGACGCCCGCGAGATGACGAACCCGATGACCGCACCGTCCCTGGTGTAGAGGCTGCCGGCCGGGAGCACCGGTCGGGTCCGCAGTCCCGCCAACAGCACCACCCGGCCCCGGTGGGCGAGCAGTTCGACCGCGTTGCCCAGGTCGTTGCGGCCGTACGTGTCGAGGTAGAGGTCCACCCCGTCCGGACAGAGCGCGCGAATCCGCTCGGGCCACCGCTCGTCGCGGTAGTCGAGGACCTCGGTCGCGCCCAGCGACCGGCAGTACGCCTCGTCGGCAGCGGCGGCGGTGGCGATGACCCGGGCCCCGGCGGTACTGGCCAGGACCACCAGCGCACCGCCCACGTTGCCGGCCGCGCCGGCCACCACGACGGTCTCGCCGGGCCGCAGCCGACCGTGCGTGAACAGCGCGAGGTACGCGGTCGCGGTGGGGTGCACCACCGCCACCGCGAGTTCCGCAGGCACCCCGTCCGGCAGCCGGTAGAGCCGGTCGACCGGCACGACGGCCCGCTCGGCGGCGGCACCCTGCCGGCCGCCGTGACCGAGGCTGTTGCACCAGACCCGGTCGCCGGCGGCGAACCCGGGTGCGCCCGGCCCGGCGGCGACCACCGTGCCGACCAGATCACGACCGACCACGAAGGGCAGCGGCACCGGGGTCGGATAGCGGCCCGACCGGACGAAGGTGTCCACCGGGTTGACCACGGTGGCGTCGACGGCGACCAGTACGTCGGTCGGCCCGGGGCCGGCGATCGCGAGGTCGCCGTACCGGATCTCGGCGGCTGCGCCGAGCCGTTCGACGTACGCGGCCCGGGTGGTCAGCGGCGCTGCGGTCATCCGGTCGCGCTCCCGGCCCGCCGTGCCGGCGCGGTGGCCAGCAGGAAGAGCAGGGCGGCCAGCGCACCGGCCGCGCCGACGGCGAACGCGGCGGCCGCCCCGGAGGTGACGGCGAGGCCGCCGATCGTGGTGCCGAGGCCGATGCCCAGGTAGATGCCGGAGGAGTTCAGCGACACCACCAGCGGTGCCTCCTGCGGGGCTGCCTCGATCAGCCGGTGCTGCTGCGGAGGCGTCTGGCACCAGCTACTCGCCCCCCAGACCAGCACGAGGACGCCGACGACGGCCGGGTGGACGCCGACGCCACCGGCCGCCCAGCCGAGCAGGGCCAGGCAGGTCACCATGCCGAGATATCCGGTGCCGAGCACCCGGGTCGGTCCCCACCGGTCGGTGGTGTAGCCGGAAAGCAGGTTGCCGACCACCGCGCCGACCCCGTAGAGGAAGAGCATCAGGCTGACCGAGGTCGGCGGGATCCCCGCCGCGCCCAGGGCGGGGACGGCGTACGCGTACCCGGTGTAGCAGGCGGCCATCCCGAGGACCGTCAACGGCAGTACGGTCAGCACCCCGGGCCGGCGCAGCACCGCCAACCGGGTGCGCAGCGGGGTACGCGGGTTGCCGGGCAGGCTGGGCATGATCAGTCGTACCCCGACCGCCACCAGCAGGCAGAGCCCGGCGACCGTACCGAGCGCGGCGCGCCAGCCGAGCCACTGGCTGGCCACCCCGCCGAGCGGTACGCCGAGCGCGGTGGCGACGGTCAGCCCGCCGACCACCACGGCGAGGGCCCGGGCCCGCAACTCCGGGCGGACCAGCGCGGCGCTCACCGCCCCGGCGTTCGGGGTGTACGCGGCGGCGCCGGCCGCTGCGGCGACCCGGGTGGCGATCAGCATCGGCAGGCTCGTGGCCAGCGCGGAGCCGAGGTTGGCGACGCAGAGCACCAGCAGTGCCCCGACGAGCAGTGGACGGCGCGGCACCCGGGCGGTGACCGTGGCGACCAGCGGGGCGAGTACGGCGTACGAGAGCGCGAAGACCGTCACCGACTGTCCGGCGGCGGCGGTGGAGACGTGCAGGGTATCCGCCATCTCCGGCAGGAATCCGGCGACGACGAACGCGTCCGTACCGACCGCGAAGGTCCCCACCGCCAGCACCAGGGTGGGCTTCAGGCCACGGTTCTGCGCTGCCGTGCGCCGTCGCACGGCGGACCGGTCGGACGGAATCGAGAGCCGGGACATCAACCTTCTCCTGTGCGGGGCCGGGTGGTGGTCAGCCGCGGAGCAGCCGGTGGCGCTGCTGGGCCCGCTCGGCCGCCTGCGGCGGTGCGGCGGACATCAGGTCGGCGAGGGTCTGCCCGGCCAGTTCCCGTCGCCAGGCCAACTCGGCGCGGCGCATCACCGCGGTGATCGCGCAGGGCCGGCGGAACTCCGGCGCCGCCGGGTCGACGCCGGGGCCGTGTTGCCGGATCTCGGTGCACCGGAACGCGGGCTCGGGGCCCTCGATCGCGGTGACCACGTCCATCACCGTGATCTCCGCCGGTCGCCGGGCGAGCCGGAACCCGCCGCGTACCCCGGGGGTGGAGCTGAGGATGCCGGCGCGGACGAGCGCCTGGAGGCACTTGCTCAGGTAGGCGGGCGGCAACTCGAACCAGGTTGCCAGCCGTGGTGCCGACACCGGCTCGTCGTCGCCGATCCAGGCGAGCGTGAGGCAGCAGTGCAGTCCCCATTCGACCCCTTCGCTTATCCGCATAACCCAGATGTTAGACATCCGGATTCGGTATGTCTCCCGTCCCGCGCGGGTCAGCGCCGCGCGGCCGCCGGTTCGGCGAGCCGGGTACGCAGTACCGAGCCGACCAACTCGTGCAGGATGTCGACGCCGCCCTCGGTGAGGATCGACTCGGCGTGGAACTGGATCGAGCGGAACGTCGCCCCGCGCAGCGCGTACACCTCGCCGGTGGTCCGGTCCCGATCCACCTCGACCAGGCCGGCGGAGTCGGCGCAGCGCACCCGGTCCGCCTCGCTGTGCGCGGCGAAGCTGTTGTAGAACCCGACCCGGACCGGGCGGCCGGAGAGTTCGATCTCCTTCTGCACGCCCTGGTTCGGCGCGTCCAGCCGGGCCAGCCGGAAGCCGAGCAGGTCGCTGAGCACCTGGTGGCTCAGGCAGACCGCGAGGAACGGCCGCGCCTGCACCAGCAACCGCCGGGCGGTGCGCCGCAGGTGCGCGATCTTCGGATGGCCCGGCGCACGCGGATCACCCGGGCCCGGGCCGAGCACCACCAGGTCGTGGTCGTCGATCGAGTACGGCTCGTCGAACCGCCGGACGGTGACCCGCAGGCCGAGCGCCCGGAACTGGTGGCCGAGCATGAAGGTGAAGTTGTCCTCGGCGTCGACCACCAGCACCCGTTGCCCGGCCAGCCCGCCGCCCCGCCCGGCGGAGCAGCCGCGCCAGAATCCGGCGACCCGCTCGGTACGCCGGGTCAGCGCGTGCCGGACCGCCGGATGCGCCCCGAACCGGGGAGCCGGCCGGGCCTGGAAGGCGGCGAGCAGCCCGGCCGCCTTCGCCCGGGTCTCCGCCGCCTCGGCGTCGGGTTCGGAGTGCCGGACCAGGGTGGAGCCGACCGTGATCCGGAGCCGCCCGGTCCGGTCGATCTCGGCGGTGCGGATCAGGATCGCCGAGTCCAGGATGCGTGCGCCGGTGCCGTCCCGGCCGATCAGCGCGACGACGCCGCTGTAGTAGCCGCGACCGGCCGGCTCGTACTTGCTGATCACCCGGCTGGCGCTCTCCACCGGGCTCCCGGTGACGGTCGGGGCGAACATGGTCTCCCGGAGCACGTCGAGCACGTCCCGGCGGGTACGCCCCTCGATCAGGTACTCGGTGTGGGCGAGCCGGGCCATCTCCTTCAGGTACGGCCCGACGACCCGTACCCCGTCGTCGCAGATCCGGGCCATCATCTTGAGTTCCTCGTCGACGACCATGTGCAGCTCGTCGGCCTCCTTCGCCTCCGCGAGGAAGTCGAGCACCCCGGAGAGGGTGGGACCGGACGCCGGATAGCGGTACGTCCCGCTGATCGGGTTCATCGTCGCCGTGCCGTCGGCCACGCTGACGTGCCGTTCGGGGCTGGCCCCGACCAGCGTGCGGTCCCCGGTGTGCACGACGAACGTCCAGTACGCGCCGGACTCGTCGGCCAGCAGCCGCCGGAAGACGGTCAGCGCCGTCCCGGTCGTGTAGTCGGTGATGTCGGCCAGGAACGACCGCTTCAGCACGAAGTTGGCGCCCTCGCCGGTGGCGATCTCGTCGGCCAGCACCGTGCGGACCAGCTCCGCGTAGCCGTCGTCGTCCAGGTCGAAGTGGCCGCCGGAGAGCGTGACCGGCGCGTCCGGGATCCGCTGCCGCACCTCGGCGACCGGGACCACCGCGTGCCGGTCGACGGTCATCGCCAGCAGCGGCGTGCCGTCGTCGGGAGTGGCGTGGCCCCGTTCGGCGATCTGCCGGTAGGGGACCACCACCAGGGTCTCCGGCCCGGAGTCGCCGGGGACCGGGTCGGGCAGCGGCACGTCGGCGAGCCGCTCCAGCGCGCGTACCCGGCCGAGCAGCACCTCGATCCGGCCCGGTCCGGTGAGCTCCGGCCGGTGCAGCAGGGCGAACGGGCCGGGCCGGTCCGCCAGTACCGGGTCCAGCGCCGACAGGCCGGGATCGGCGGCACCGCGCGGCGGCGCGGCCCCGGCCGGTGCCGAGGAGAACGTCATCACAACGGTCCTTTCGTCGCGGGCCGTCAACCCGGCACCCGTACGGCGGAGAGCTGGGTGAGCAGTGTCCGGGCCGGTGTGACCACGGCACACCGGCCGGCCGCGTAGTCGAGCGCCATCCGGTGCTGTTCGGCACCGAAGTCGGCGACGGCGTCGGCGGCGATGAAGGGCTGGATGTCGTGCGAGAAGGCGTCGCAGGCGGTCATCAGTACCCCGACGTGGGCGTAGACGCCGCAGACCAGGAGCTGGTCCCGGCCCGCGGCCCGGAGCCGGTCGAGCAGGCCGGTGCGGTGGAACGCGCTGTAGCGGGACTTGACGAAGAACCAGTCGCCCAGTCGGGGCGCGAGCGCCGGCTCCACCTGCCGGTGTGCCGGCTCGGCGGTCATGCCCGGCCCCCAGAAGTCCTTCAGCAGGCCGCGCTGTGCGTCGCTCATCCCGCCCGGCTGTCCGGTGTAGGCCACTGGGACGCCGAGTTGCCGGCACCGGTCGAGCAGGGCGGCGACGTTGCGTACCAGGTCGACCAGGGGTGCCGCGCCGGCCGCGAACGGCCGGAGGAAGTACCGCTGCATGTCGTGGACCAGCAGCACCGCCCGGTCCGGTCTCGGGGCCCAGTCGGCGATGTTGTCGGGCAGGTCCCGGGGGACCGGCATGGCGTAGGCGATGCGGTTCGGAATCCCCACGTCGGCTAGCTCCAATCAGACGCCCAGGGTGGCGCCACCGTCGACGGTCAGGTCGTGCATGGTGATGTGGCCGGACTGGTCGGAGAGGAGGAACAGCACCGCGCTGGCCACGTCCGACGGCTGGCCGAGCTTGCCGAGCGGGATGCCGAGCCGGAAGACGTCCGGGGTTCCCTCGATCGTCTGCCGGCGCCCGTTGCCGTCCGCCCACAGCTTGCTGAGCATCGGGGTGTCGGTGGATCCGGGGGCGACCACGTTGCAGCGGATCCCGTACCGGGCCACCTCGAGGCCGAGCGTCTTGGTGAACATCGTGGCCGCAGCCTTCGAGGCGGCGTACGCGGCCATCCCGACCCGGGGCGTGCCGGCGGCGTTCGACGCCACGGTGACGATCGCCCCGCGCCGGCGCGGCACCATCCGGTTCACCACCGCCCGCGAGACGTTGAACACCCCGGTGGTGTTCACCGCGAAGGTGGTCGCCCAGGCCCCGTCGGTCAGCGTCCGGACCTCGCCGGTGTGCAGTACGCCCGCCCCGTTGACCAGGAAGTCGATCGGTCCGAGCCGGCCCTCGACGGCACCGGTCAGGCCCTCGGCCGCGATGCTGGAGGTGACGTCGCCGGGAAACGCCAGTACGGTTCCGCCGGTGCCGGCCGTCGCGGTGACCGCGCGCAGCCGCTCGGCGTCGTTGTCGACGGCGGCGACGCTGGCGCCCTGCCGGGCGAGCGCCCGGACCAGTTCCGCTCCGATCCCGCCGGCCGCCCCGGTGACCACGGCGACCCGTCCGGCCATGTCGTAGCTGACCATGGCGCCGCTACCGGTCGCCGTTCCGGCTGGCGAGGATCCGCGCCAGTTCGAGCCGCTTGATCTTCGTGGTCGCGGTGTGCGGCAGCTCGTCGAGCCGCCAGTGCACCGGCGCAGCCATCGGCGGCAGGTCGGCGGCGGCCGTCCGCCACGCCTCCAGGTCGAGCGGCCGGTCGTCGCGGGTGCAGACCACCGGTACGGCCCGCCCGTCCGGGTCCGGTACGACGACCACCTCGGTGAGGTCGGCCAGCCGGGCCAGCAGGGTGTCCTCGGCGACCAGTGTGCTGCCGAAGCCGGGGACGATGTCGACCTCGCGGTCGAGCAGGTGCAGGCAGCCCCACCGGGTCCGGTAGCCCACGTCGCCCATCCGCCACCAGTCGCCGTCGACCTGCTGCCGGTAGCGCTCCGGCTCGCCGAGGAAGGTCACCGCGCGCCCGTCGCTGCGCACCTCGATGTAGCCCGGTGACGACGGGGAGGGCGGCCTGCCGTCGCGGCTGACGACCCGGACGTCGGTCATCCCCGGGAACGGCATGCCGACACAGCGGCCGTCGGTGCCGCCGGTCCAGCGACGGGTGTACGTCCGGCCGACCACCGGCCCGGTCTCGCTCTGGCCGTAGAGCTGGGCGAACCGTGGCGAGCGTCGGCGGGAGGCGGTCAGCAGCCGGTGGATCGTACGCGGATGGATGGCGTCGAACGTGCTGCTGAAGTACCGCACGTTGGCCAGCGGCTCGCGGGGGTCGTCGGCCAGCTCCTCCCAGAGCATGAAGGAGTTCGGGTGCGCCTCGATGACGCCGGGTCGCAGCCGGGCGAAGAGTTCCGCGACGTGGGCCGGGTCCTCGTCGGCGAGGATCAGCAGCGGCGCGCCGCGCAGCAGGGTGATCGCCATCGCGCTGACCATCCGGGAGTGCACGAACGAGACGTGCACCGCCACGGTCTCCCGCCGCCGCACCAGCGCCGCCGCCGTCGCCTGCGGGCGGTACCGGGCCAGCAGCGTCCGGCCGGTGTGCACCGCCATCTTGGGGATCCCGGTCGTCCCGGAGGTGTGCGTCACCAGCGCCGGGTGGTCCGGCGGCATGGTGACCGCCGGCACCCGGGGCGTACCGGCCAGCGCGCGCAGCCCGACGGCGTCCGGGTGCTCGCCGGCGGCCAGCAGGACCCGCTCGGCCAACTCGTGCACCGTCGGCGGCAGTTCGGCGTCCAGCTTGGCGCGGTCGGTCAGCAGGTACGCCGGCCGGGCCCGGCGGAGCAGTTCCGCGGCCGTACCGCCGTCCAGTTTGGGGGAGAGCAGCACCGGTACGGCGCCGATCCGGGCCGCGGCGAAGGCAAGGAGCGGGATGTCGAAGCCGTCGGACTTGTAGACCACCACCCGTTCACCCGGGCGGACCTTCGCCGCCCAGAGCCGGGACGCGAGGTCGTCCACCAGGTCGGCGAGTTCGGCGACGGTGCACCGCCGGCCCAGTTCGGGCGCGACGTCCAGGTCGTGGTCGAGGACGACGACGTTGGCCGGGTGTCGGGCGGCGGCCCGGTCGAGGAGGGTACCCAGCCCGATGCCGGAGTTGCCGATCCGTTGCAGCAGCATGTCGATCCTTCCTGGGTCAGCGTGGGGTGCCGGACTCCGGTCCGGTCCCGCTCGTCTCGATCACGGTCTTGATCCGGGCCAGCGTCGTCGCCAGGTCGTCGGCCAACTTGCCGCTCCAGTCGGCGAAGAACCGCCGGCGGTCGGCCGGGGTGAGTCCGGCGGTGATCGACCGGATGCCCTCGGTCGGCGCGCCCATCCGGAACCGGTGGACGAGCCGGCAACCGCCGTCGCCGGCACCGGTGAACTCGTACGTCCAGACGCTGTCCTGCCGGCGCCCGGAACTGTCCCGCATCGCCCAGCTGAAGATCCGGCCCGGCTCGGCGGCGACCACCTCGCAGGTGGTGCTCCAGGTCCCGCGTACCACCGGTGCCCAGGCGACGACGTCCATCTCGCGCCGGTTGTCTCCCTGGAAGATCGCGCCGACGGTGCCGGGAATGCCGGTGATCCATTTCCCTCCGGTGCATTCCGGGCTCCATTCGCCACTTCGGGAAAGGTCTGTGACGATCGCGTACACCACGTCCGGTGGCGCCGATATCCCGGTTTCCGCACGTACCTGGAACAGGGGTTCATAATCCGTTTTCATCGTGTTCACCTGAGCCATCCTGACCGAGTGGAGTACGGCACGACGTCTCGTAGCCAGACCTACGACCGTCGACATGAAACGGTCCGCCACGCCACTGTGGCTGGTGTGCCAGTGCGGCTCGTCACCCGTGATCTTCCAGGGCAAAGTGCAGGTCGCAGCCGCTGTGCACGGCTGGTTCGCGGATGCCCGGGACTCGGTGGGGCGGCCGTTCGGCGCTCGTCGGGAAATTGTCGTCGACGGTGCCTCCGACGCAATTCGTCGGGTGATCGAGAGAACTGTCAGTACGCCATCGCCTGTCGCCTCCCCGTATGCGACGTTGGCCGGATACAACGGTCCGCATTCCGTGAACAATCGACGGATGCGATTACCTCGGCCGGACGGTAGACCCCGGATAGGACGGTATGCAACCCGTCTCTCCCGGCGGGCGGCAACCGCTCGGAGTCCATCGGTACCCAGCGTAATCAAATGATCACGATTGGCTGATCCGGCCTCTCTGTGCTCTCGGGGTGTGCCCCCTCGTGGTCGAGATCGACGCATACGGAACGTGAGGTCGTCTCTCCCGATCCATCTCCCGAATACTGGGACGGCCGCCTCGGGTACGCCTCGGATGCCGTGTGCCCGGCGGCTGCCCGGACCGGTCGACCGACCCATGAGCCGCATGTCGAACCGCATCCCACTCCGGTCGGCAGTCGGGGCGTCCGGGATGCCGGCGTCCGGGGTGGACGGTCCGGCCGGCGCGGACGCCAGTCCCGCTCCGGCCCGCTCCGCCCACCCGCTGACCGTGCGTGACATCGAGGCGCGCCGACGTCAAATCCGGATAAGACTTGTCGCGGTTCGGTCGGCTCCCCTAGACTCGCCAACCGAACGGGAATGTTCCGGCACCGACGCACGGGGGCTGCGGTGTTCGACAACGGGTTTCGACGACGGCAACCCGTGCCACCGCTATCCACGACCCACGATCCGATCTGGCGCGCGACCTGCGCCGACTTCCCCCCCCGTGCGCCCGGACTGCCGGCCGACGACGTGTCCGTAACCTGGCTGGGGGTTTGATGTCGCTCCTCGACGAACGGATCATCGACTGGCGGGGGACCTCCGCGGTCGACAACCTCGACACGACACCGCGCACCGGCCTCGGGATGTGCCGGGGGCACCACGGCGAGCTGCTCCAGGGCGCGTTCTGGATCGACGGCTCGCTGGTGCGGGCCCTGGTCACCCTTCCGCTGCCGGATGTCGCCGCGGTGGCCAGCGCCGAGCTGTCGCCGGACCAGGCCGGGATCGTGGTCCAGCCCGAGTGGAAGACCAAGGCGGGCCGGGCGGCCCGGCTCACCCTGGACCTGCTCGGTGTCGAACACGGCTGCCAGGTCTCGCTCAGCTCGGACATCCCGGTCGGGCTCGGGCTCGGCTCGTCCACCGCCGACGTGGTGGCCACCATCCGGGCGGTCTCGGACGCCGCCGGCCACCGGCTCCCGGGCCGGACGGTGGCCCGGCTGGCGATCGCCGCGGAGTACGCCGCGGACTCGGTGATGTTCTCCGGCTCGGTGCCGCTCTTCGCCCACCGCGAGGGCCGGGTCCTCGACGTGCTCGGCCCGGAGCTGCCGCCACTGCTGGTCGTCGGCTGCGTACTCGCACCGACCGGAGTGGACACCCTGGAACTGCCGCCGGCCGAGTACACCCCGGCGGAGATCTCCCAACTCGGCGCGCTGCTCGGGGCGACCCGGCACGCCGTCCGGCATGGCGACCCGGTACTGCTCGGCCGGGTGGCCACCCGCAGCGCCGAGATCAACCAGCGGTTCGTCCCGCTGCCGCTGATGCCGGAGCTGCGCCGGCTCGCGGAGGCGGTGGGCGCGGTGGGCGTACAGGTCGCGCACAGTGGCACCGTCGCCGGTGTCCTCTTCGACGGCCGGGACCCGCGCGCCGCGCGGGCGGCCAGTGAACGGTGCCGGGCCGGACTCGCCAGCCTCGGCATAGCCGAGACCTACCGGTACGCGCCGTACGAGTCGCACTGGCGGGCGGTGCACCGATGACCGGCCGGGCCGCCGACAAGTACCCGGACGTCTTCTCCGGGACCTACTCCGACGCCATCGCCATGCCGAAGCTGGTCCGGCTGGGGCCGAACCTGGTGGGTGCGGCGTTCACCCTGATGAAGCTGGTACCCGCGCGGTACATCCTGCGGCGGGCCGCCCGGGACGGCCGGATCCGCCCGGGCGGGCGGATCGTGGAGACCACCTCGGGCACCTTCGGGCTGGCCCTGGCGATCGAGGCGGCGCTGCACGGCTGGCGGCTGACCCTGGTCAGCGACCCGGTCATCGACGATCGGCTGGCCGCCCGGCTGCGGGACCTCGGCGCGGAGGTCGAGATCGTCAGCGAGCCGGCGCCGGGCGGCGGCTACCAGCAGCCCCGGCTGGACCGGGTGACCCGGCTGCTGCGCGACGACCCGGAGGCGTTCTGCCCGGAGCAGTACCGCAACCCGGACAACCCGCTGTCGTACTCGGCCGTGGCGGACCTGCTGCTCGAACGGCTCGGCCGGATCGACGTACTGGTCGGCACGGTCGGCTCCGGCGGCAGCATGTGCGGTACGGCGCGGTTCCTCCGCGAGGTCTGCCCCGAGTTGCGGGCGGTCGGCGTCGACACCCACCGCAGCGTCATCTTCGGCCAGCCGGACGGGCCGCGTCCGCTGCGCGGGCTCGGCAACAGCCTGATGCCGGCCAACGTCGACCACACGGTCTTCGACGACGTGCACTGGCTCTCGCACGGCCACGCCGTGCGCGCCACCCGGGACCTGCACCGCCGGCACGCCGTCTACATGGGTCCGACCAGCGGCGCCGCCTACGCCGTCGCCTCCTGGTACGCCCGGCACGACCCGGGGCGGCTGCACGTGGTGCTGCTGCCCGACGAGGGACACCGTTACCAGGACACGGTCTACTCCGACGAGTGGCTGCACCGGAACACCGAGCCCGAGGTCCCGGCCGAGCCCCGGCTCGTCGACGACCCGCGCGACGGGCTGGACGGATGGAGCTACCTGCACTGGGACCGGCGCCCGGCGGCGTACGCCGCCGGGCCGGTGGAGGCGGGGGCCGGCGGGGTGCGCCGTGGCTGACGCGACGGGCCCGGGCACCGGGCGACTCAGCCGGGCGGCCCTGCCGGGTGCGCGCCGGATCGTCTTCGGCGAGACGGCCGACGCGACGATCGACGACGAGTTGTACCTGATGACGGCAGTGGACCGGGCCCACCTGGTGATGCTCCGGGCCCGAGGGCTGATCGGGGCCGCCGACGCGGCCACGCTGATCGCGGCAATCGACGACCTGGACCGGGACGGCTACCGGGCACTGCGCGGCCGGCACGCGCCACGCGGGCTGTACCTGCTCTACGAGTCCCACCTCGCCGAGGTCACCGGTGCCGAGGTCGCCGGGCGGTTGCACAGCGGCCGGTCCCGCAACGACCTCAAGGCGACGATCTGCGCGCTGCGCCTCCGGGAGTGGCACGCGGCGGTACTGCGCGAGACGCTGCGTACCGAGGCTGTGGCGCTGAATGCCGCCCGCCGGCACCGGGCGGCCGTACTCGCCGGGTTCACCCATTTCCAGCCCTCGGTACCGATCACCTACGGCTACTACCTGGCCGGGGTGGCGGCGGCGCTGGGCCGCGAGGCGGACCGGCTGCTGGCCGAGATCCCACACCTGTCCCGCTGCCCACTCGGCGCCGGCGCGATGGCCGGCACCGACCTGCCGATCGACCCGGAGCTGACCGCCCGGCTGCTCGGGTTCGCCGCGCCGCACCCGGTGGCGCTGGACGCGGTGGCGAGCCGGGACTCCGTCTCGGCGGTGCTCGCGATCGCCGCCTCGGTCGCGGTGACCGCTTCCCGGGTGGCGCTCGACCTGCAACTCTGGACCAGCGCCGAGCCGGGCCTGCTCCGGCTGCCGGACGACCTCGTCGGATCCAGCTCGGCGATGCCGCAGAAGCGCAACGCCTACCTGCTCGAACACGTACGCGGTCGGGCGGCCCGGGTGCTCGGCGCCCACACGGCGGTGCTCGCCGCCACCCGGTCCGCGCCGTTCAGCAACTCCATCGAGGTCGGCACGGAGGCGATGGCCGAGGCGTGGCCGGCGTACGGGCACACCGTCGACGTGCTTCGGCTGCTCCGGATGCACCTCTCCGGCGCCCAACCCCGGGCCGACCGGATGGCCGGGCACGCCGCCGGGCACTGGACCACCGCCACCGCGGTGGCGAACCGGTTGGTGGTCGAGGGCCATCCGTTCCGGCGGGCGCACGAGGTGGTCGGCCGGCTGATCACCGGGATCGAGTCCGGCCGCCCGGTCCGGCCCGGTACGCCGATCGAGCGGCGGGCGGCGGAGCTGCTCGACACGCTCGACGTCGGCGAGGCCGTCCGGGCCGCCCGGTTCGGCGGCGGGCCCGGGCCGGAGTCCTTCACCGCCCTGTGGCCGCGGCTGCACGCCGGGCTGCGGGGTCGGGCGGCCGCCGCGGCCGGGCACCTCGACGTCGCGGTGCACTGGCGGCAGCGCCTGCTGGACCAGGTCGACGCCGCCGAGGGCAGCGACGTCCAGGGCAACGACGACCGGGTCGACAGCGACCAGTTCGACGCGGCCGCCGTCGAGCAGCCGGTCGGCCCGCTGGTCGAGGGGGGCGTCGGTGTCTGACCGGTACGCCGTGTTCGTGGAGAGCAACACCACCGGCACCGGGGGGCTGTTCGCCGAGGCGGCCACCGCGCTCGGATACCGGACCGCGCTGCTGGCCCGGGAGACCGGCCGCTACCGACCCTGGCTGGACCGGTACGACGAGGTGGCGACCCTGGACACCGGCAGTCCGGCCGAGGTCGCCGGGTGGTGCCGGAGCGTCGGCCCGGATCGGGTCGCCGGGATCACCAGCAGCAGCGAGTACTCCGTGGTCGTCGCCGCCCGTACCGCCGAGGAACTGGATCTGCCGCACCCGTCGGCCGAGGCCGTGCTCCGGTGCCGGAACAAGGAACTCTCCCGCCGGGTGCTGTCGGCCGCCGGTGTCGCGGTGCCGGGCTGGCGACTCTGTTCGACCGTTCAGCAGGCCCGGGCGGCCGCGGAGCGCCGGGGTGGCCCGGTGGTGGTCAAGCCGGTCGACGGTTCCGGCTCGGTCGGCGTACGGCTCTGCGCGGATCCGGCCGAGTGTGCCGGCGCGGCCGCGGAGTTGCTGGCCGGCGGGGTGAACGAGCGCGGAATGCCCCGGATCGCGGGCGTGCTGGTCGAGGACTTCGTCGACGGTCCAGAGGTGTCGGTCGAGGTCTGGAACGGCCGGGCGCTGGTGGTGGTCCGCAAGCACCTCGGCTCCCCGCCCTGGTTCGTCGAGGTGGGCCACGACGTCGAGGCGAACCTGCCGGACCACCTGGACGCGGCGGTACGCGGCACCGCCGAACGGGCCGTCGCCGCCCTCGGCATCGGCTGGGGCCCGGTCCACGTCGAGCTGCGGCTGGCCGCCGACGGCCCGTACGTGATCGAGGTGAACCCGCGACTGGCCGGCGGCAACATTCCCCGGCTGGTCCAGCTCGCCACCGGCATCGACCTGATCCGCCAGCATCTCGCCCAGGTACTCGGCGAGACCGTCGCGCCGCCGGTGCCCGCGCACCGGCGGGCGGCCTCGATCCGGTTCCTGCTGTTCGACCGCGCCGGTCGGTTCCGCCGGGTACCGGCCGCGCCGACGGGGTCGGATCCGCGCACGGTCGAGGTGGTGGCCCGACCCCGGGCCGGGGACCACTACCGGCCGCGCGGCGACTTCACCGACCGGGTCGGGCACGTGTTGTCCTGCGCCGAGAGTCCTGCCGTGGCGGTCCGGGTCGCCGACGCCGAACTCCGGCGGCTGACCGCGCAGTTCGAATGGGAGACCAGATGACCGCGACATCCACACCCGTCCGGCCCGTCGTGCCACGCGCGGCCGTACCCGGGTTGGCCCTGGCCCTGTCCGCCGCGTTCAGTTTCGGGACCTCGGGACCGGCCGCGAAGGCGGTGATCGACGCGGGTCTCACCCCGCTGGACACCGTCTGGCTGCGGCTGGCCGGTGCGGCGGTACTGCTGGTCCCGCTCGCCCTGGCGATCCGTGGCCCGGCGCTGCGTACCCTGGTCCGCCGGCACCGGGCGCTGCTGGTCGGGTACGGCCTGCTCTCCATCGCCGGGGTCCAGGTCTGCTACTTCTTCGCGGTGTCCCGGCTGCCGGTCGGGATCGCCCTGCTGCTGGAATACCTCGCCCCGGCGCTGGTGATCGGCTGGCTGGTGCTGGTCCGGCGTACCCGGCTGCCCCGGGAGGCGTTCGCCGGTGCCCTGCTCGCGGTCTGTGGCATCGCCGTGGTCGTGCAGGTCTGGAGCGGGCTGCAACTGGACCTGCTGGGGCTGCTCGCCGGCCTCGGGTCGGCCGCCTGCCAGGCGTCCTTCTTCGTGCTGTCGGACCGGCTGGCCGGCGAGGGCGACGCGCTGGCGCTGGCCGCCGGCGGGATGGCGGTCGGCGCGGTGGTGCTGGGCCTGGTCGCCCAGCCCTGGCAACTGCCGTGGTCGACACTGCTCGGCGAGGCCAGCGTCGCCGGTACGGTCCTCCCGGTCCTCGTCCTGGTCGGCTGGATCGTCGTGGTCAGCACGGTGCTCGCCTACACGACCGGGATCGGCGCGGTGCGCCTGCTCTCCGCCCCGGTGGCCGGTGTCATCGCCACCGTCGAGGTGGTGATAGCCGCCCTGGTCGCCTGGCTGGTTCTCGGCGAGCGGCTCAGCCCGGTCCAGTTGCTCGGCGGCGTGATCGTGCTCTGCGGCGCCCTGCTCGCCCAGCGTGCCGCGAGCCAGCCCGTCCCACCGCCCTCGCCGGTCCCCGGCCCCGCCGTTCAGGAGGCGCACCGATGACGTCCACGATCGTCCGTACCACGGTGGAACTGCGCAGCGACACCTTCACCCGTCCCACCCCGGAGATGATGGCGGCGATCGCCCGGGCCCCGCTCGGCGACGACGTCTACGGCGAGGACCCGACCGCGAACGAGCTGGAGGAGCGGGCGGCCGAACTGCTCGGCAAGCCGGCGGCCTGCCTGCTGCCAAGCGGCACCATGGCCAACCTCGCCGCGATCACCGCACACTGTCCGCGCGGCAGCAAGGTGCTGGTCGGCGACCAGTCGGACATCTACGTGTACGAGGCGGGCGGCGCCTCGGTGTGCAGCGGGGTGGTACTGGAACCGGTCCGGACCGAGCCGGACGGCCGGCTGCCGGTGCACCGGCTCGCCGCCGCGCTGCCGGAGGACCCGGACGACCCGCAGTTCGCCCCGCCCGGGCTGATCAGCGTGGAGAACAGCCACAACCGGTGCGGCGGCGTACCGCTGTCCGGGGCGTACCTGGCCGAGGTGGCCGAGTTCGGCCGGCGTCAGGGGATGGCCGTACACCTCGACGGGGCCCGGCTGTTCAACGCCGCGGTGGCGCTGGGCGTACCGGTCACCGAGCTGACCCGGCACGCCGACTCGGTCCAGGTCTGCCTCTCCAAGGGGTTGTCCGCGCCGGTCGGTTCGGTGGTGGCCGGTGACCGGGAGTTCGTCGACCGGGTGCGGCGGATCCGCAAGATGCTGGGCGGCGGGATGCGCCAGGCCGGAGTGATCGCCGCGGCCGGCATCGTTGCCCTCGACACGATGGTCGGCCGGCTTGCCGAGGACCATGCGAACGCCCGCCGGCTCGCCGACGGGTTGGCCGGGATCGCCGGGATCGAGATCGACCCGGCCCGGGTGCGGACCAACATCGTGATGTTCCGGGTCGTCGACGACCGGTTCAGTCACGAGTCGTTCATCGCCCGGCTCGCCGACGCCGGGGTCCGGCTGGCCGAGCTGGGCCGGGGACAGCTCCGGGCCGTGACGCACCGGCACGTCACCGCCGAGGACGTGGACCGGGTACTCACGGAGGTCGCCGCACTGCTCGACCCGGCCTGAGCAGGCTCGGACGGCGCCGGACGCCCGAACTTCTTCAACCTGAACAGCGCGCCCGCGCCCCGACTTCGACCTGCGGCCACCGCGGAGCGCAACGGGAGGTGGGAAGAGGTTCAATGGTGGGATGCGCTGGACCGTGCTCGACTCCCCGATCGGGGAGCTTTCCGTCGGGGTCGACGACGTCGGCGTCTGTGGCGTGCACTTCGGGCCGGTGGAGGGGGCGCTGCCCGCCGCCGCCCTGCCTGAGGCACCCGACCCGGACACCGTCGGGCTACCGGCGGCGGTGGCGCAGTTGCGGGCGTACTTCGCCGGTCAGTTGACGGAGTTCGCCGTGCCGCTCTCGGTACGCCGGGGCTCGGAATTCGAGCGGGCGGTCTGGACCGAGATGTCGAAGATCCCGTACGGCGAGACGCGCACCTACGGCGAGGTGGCGGCGGCGGTCGGTGACCCCGGGGCGGCCCGGGCGGTCGGGGTGGCCTGCAACCGCAACCCGATCCCGGTGATCGTGCCCTGTCACCGGATCGTCGGAGCCGGCGGCAAGCTGGTCGGCTTCGGCGGTGGCCTGCCCCGGAAGCGCCAGTTGCTGGAACTAGAGGCAGGGATCGCCTTCCAGCGCGCCTGGGCGTGATCCCCGCGCTGAATGCCCGACACCACCACCGGGCCGTCCGGCCCTGGTTGGTTCCGGTGATGCCGCTGCGCCACCGAAACCAACCGGCACGGCCGACCCGGCTTCAATTCAGTACCTGCTGGTGTACCAGGTGGTCGAGCCCGCGACCGCCTCCGCCTGAGCGAGCAGCCCGGCGTCGTTCACCATCACGGTGTAATAGGCGCCGGCGAAACCGCTGTACGTGGCGCGGAGGTTGCCGTTGAGGTAATAGCTCCTGATAGTCGGGTAGTAGAAGTCCGAGCCCACCCGGGTCCAAGCCGTCCGGCACCGGTCGCTGTACCGCAGTTCGAGGATAATGCCGTCGGACCTCCACGCGACGGTTCTGGCATCGTCCGCGCAGACGCGGTAACAACCGGCGCAGTCACTGGTGTAGACACGGAACGTCGCCGGGTTCTGTCCGTCGCAGGTCGAGCCGCAACCGTCGGCCAGCAACTTGGCCTCGGGGATGAACGTCGCCTCGGCCGGGTCGAGGTCGGCCACGCTGAATTCGCTCGGCGAGGGTGGTGGTGCGGCGGTTGCCGGCTGGGGGAGGATCAGACCGGTGGCGAGGCAGACAGCCAACAGGCCACAGATCCGGGCGAATTTTCTTGCGAGCAAGGCGATACCTCCAAGCTTGCTTCAGGACATCGGATGCCGCGAGGCTGCCAAACGCCGTCATCGCCGCGTCATCGTCGAACCACCGGTCGCCCTCGCTGCCGGCTGCGCCGAACTGGAGCGGTCATCCCTCCACCAGGCGGAAGTCAAGTGACGTTGGAGTCTCAGGTGCCACCGCTGCATCCGTCGGCCGACTCAGCGTGCCGGGCGGGTCAGCCGTACGCGGCGGAGGAGTTGGGCGTTCAGCGCCACGACGATGGTGGAGCCGGACATCAGTACGGCGCCGACCGCCGGGCTCAGTGCGATCCCGGCCCAGGCGAGCACCCCGGCGGCGAGCGGCAGCGCCACCACGTTGTAGCCGGCGGCCCAGGCCAGGTTCTGGATCATCTTCCGGTACGAGGCCCGGGACAGCCGGATGACACCGGTGACCCCGCGCGGGTCGGACGAGGCGAGCACCACTCCGGCCGACTCGATCGCCACGTCGGTGCCGGCGCCGATCGCGATGCCGACGCTGGCCCGGGCCAGTGCCGGGGCGTCGTTGACCCCGTCGCCGACCATCGCCACCGTCGAACCCGCGCGCTGGAGGTCGGTCACCTTGTCGTCCTTGTCCGCCGGGAGCACCTCGGCGAAGACCTCGTCCACCCCCGGTCGGAAGCCGAGCTTCCCGGCAACCGTCTCGGCGACCGGCCGGGCGTCACCTGTGATCATGGCGATCCGGCGTACCCCCTCGGCCCGCAGCTCGGTGAGCGCCTCGGCGGCCTCCGGGCGTACCTCGTCCTCCAGCGCCAGCGCACCGAGTACCCGGGGCCCGGCGCCGTCGAGGCGTACCAGATAGAGCACGGCGGCCCCGCGCGCCGACCATTCGGCGGTGACCCGGTCCAGGTCGGCGCCGGGCCGGGCGGCCAGCTCGCGTAGCAGCGCCGGCCCACCGACCGCGAGGTCCCGCCCGTCGACGTCGGCCCGCACGCCGCGGCCGGTCAGCGAGCGGAAGCCGGTGGCGGTCGGCGCGCCGCCACGGGCGGCGGCAGCCGCGACGATGGCCCGGGCGAGCGGGTGTTCGCTCTCCGCCTCGACCGCGCCGGCCAGCCGGAGCACCTCGTCCTCGCCGCCGCTCGTCCCGGACACCTCGTCCTCGGCACCGCCCGTCCCGCCACCGGCCGGGCCGGGGCGATCCGGAGACCGCTGGTCGGCGTCGAGGTCGGGGTCGGCGGCGACGGCGGTGACGGTGTGCGCGCCCCGGGTGAGCGTGCCGGTCTTGTCGAACAGCACGGTGTCCACCGTGCGCATCCGCTCCAGCGCCAACCGGTCCTTGACCAGGATGCCGGCCTTGGCGGCCACGGCGGTGGAGAGCGCGATCACCAGCGGGATCGCCAGGCCGAGCGCGTGCGGGCAGGCGATCACCAGCACCGTCACGGTACGCACCACGGCCTCGTCGACGTCGCCGAGCGCGGACCAGACCACGAAGGTGACCGCGGCCGTGGCGGTGGCGATGTAGAACAGCCAGGCGGCGAAGCGGTCGGCGAGCACCTGGGCGTGACCGCTGGACTGCTGCGCCTGGGCCACCAGCCGCTGGATCCCGGCCAACGCCGTGTCGTCGCCGACCGCGTCGATCCGGACCCGGATCGACGAGTCGGTCGCCACGGTGCCGGCCACCACGCGGTCGCCGACGGTACGGGAGACCGGGCGGGACTCGCCCGTGATCATCGACTCGTCCAGCTCGGCGGTGCCGTCCAGCACCCGGCCGTCGGCTGGTACCCGGGCGCCGGGGCGGACCAGCACCACATCGCCGACGCCCAGCCCGGTCAGGGGCACTCGTCGTACGCCGCCGTCGGCGTCGACCCGCTCGGCCTCGTCCGGCAACAGCGCGGCCAGTGCCGCGAGCGCGCCCCGGGCCTGGCCGATCGCCTTCATCTCCTGCCAGTGCCCGAGCAGCATGACGGTGACCAGGGCGGCCAGTTCCCACCAGAAGTCGAGATCGAACGCGCCCAGGCTGGTGGCGAGCGAGGCGACGTACGCGACGGTGATCGCCATCGAGATCAGCAGCATCATCCCCGGCGCACGGTCGTGCAGCTCGTGGAGCCCGCCGACCAGGAACGGCCAGCCGCCGTAGAGGAAGACCACCGAGCCGAGTATCGGCCCGACCAGCGACATGCCGGGGAAGTCCAGCGAGTAGCCGAACCAGGCCATCACCATGTGGCTGGTCAGCACGATCGGCACGGTCAGCGCGAGACTCAGCCAGAACTTTCGGCGGAACGCCTCCGGATCGTGCCCGGCATGCTGGTCGCGCCCTCGGTGGCCGCCGTGTCCGGGCCCGCCGTGACCGCTGTCGGGCCCGCCGTGATCGCGGTGGCTGTCCGCGCCGTGATCACGGTGGCTGTCGTGGTTGGTGTCGCCATGCACGCCGATCACTCCTTCTCTGCAGGACTATACCCCGATGGGGTATGGAGGGTGTCGACGCCTCAACCGGCGTCGCCAGGGTGGCGGTCCGGTGTGGCGCCGGTGGAGGCGTAGTGGCGGTCCTTCCCACGCTTGTGCGAGCAGTAGCAACGCCAGAGCGGAGGGTGTGCATGCCAAGAAGATCGGCAGGAACGAGATGGCGGACCTGGACCCGGAGATCCGGTCTGGGTGCGGTCGCCCTCCTCCTTGTCCTCAGCAGCAGTACGACCGTGCTGGCGGCCCCGGCCGCGACGCCGGCCGCCCCGAAGGAGACGGCGGCGGTCCTCTGCACGTTCGCGCAATGCGACGGCAACTGGCCCAATGCCATGGGATGTATCTCCGCCAACACCCAGCAGCAGGTTCTGCTGCCGCACCGCATCGACATTGATGAAGACCCGCAGGACGATCCGACGCCACAGGAGCCCATCGAGATCAGCTCCAACACGATGCTCTTCTTCTCTCCGGAATGCGCCGCCAGTTGGGTCGAGGTCAACATCGTCCGGTGGGAGCAGGATTCTGGCCGTGCGCCCTTCCCCCAGTTCTGGGGCCAGGCGACGTACGGATCCGAAGCCCGCAAGGCCGTCGGAGCCAACCCTGACGCACCATCTCAACAGGTCGAATGGGTCCAGATCGGCTCCAACTCCTACCGGTCGCCGATGTGGGGCTGGAACCACTCGGTCCAGATGTGCATGTGGTGGTTGGACCCGGATCTCTACGACCCCGACCCCCACGAAATGACGGGTCCGCGTAGCTACGAATACGACTACGAGGACTACAGGAACCATTGCACCCAATGGCTGTGACGGGGGACGACATGACAACCATCAGAAGGTCCACCGCCTACGGAGCGGCCGTCGTACTGCTCGCCTCGCTGAGCCTCGGGCCGCCGACGGTCGCGACCGCCAAGCCCGACAGTGAGCCGGCCGGGGCCGCCAGTGCGGTGAACACCCGGGCCGCGGTGGCCGATCCCGACGCTGTGTTGGGCGACGGATGGCGCCAGTCGTCGGACATGCTGGTAACGGGGGTCGGCGACACCGATGGATTTCACCTGTACGTCGCCCGGGAGAAGGATGCCTTCGCCTGGTCCACCCTGGTGACGCTGAACGCCGGGCTGACCGAGGCCGGAGCCTGGACCGGCAACGTCTGCGTCACCGGCAGCGGCCGGTACGCCGCGGTCGTGTACGCGCCGGCCACATTCACCAACAAGCCGAAGCTGATGACGGCGGGTGCCTTCGCGGCCGTCGTCGACCTGAAGACCGGTGACGTGACCCAACTCGCCGAGCGGGTGCAGTTGGCCTACTTCAACCCGTCCTGCGGACCCACCGACCGGATGTTGCTGACCCGGGCGGTAGGTGTCGAGAACCGGCAGACAGACCTGCTCGGCGTCGATCCCGTCGCTGCCAAGGTCACGTCAACCCGACGCATCCCGACGCACGTGGCCAACCCGGTCCCCGCTCCCGACGGCGACTACGCCATCGTCCGGGGAGCGCTGAACCGGATCGACGAGACCGGGAGGTTGACGAGGATCGCCGAACCGGGCGGTGCCCCGTTCGCCGCACAGGCCACCAGGAGCGGTGCCATCGACGTACTGACCGTGCAGACCGCCGGGGACGGCTCGGAGCGTGCGGTGGCGCTGCGTTACGTCGAGGGCAGGGAGACGAGACTCGGTGAGGGGCCACGGAGCCGGCTCCAACTGTTCGGGCTGACCGGCGGGCGCAACGTGCTGGTCGGCGACGTGAGCGGGGTGTCGAAGTCCGCACACCCGGACCTCTCCATCGTCGCCACCGCGCGGAAGGTGCGGGCGGTCTCCGAACAGGGGCACCTGCTTGCCCTGGAGATGTCGACCAAACGAGATCAGGTGACACCGGATCTGGTGACCGGCCAGGCCGGCGCTGTCCGCGGTGCCAACACGGTGCAGGTCACGACACAGGCGACAGCCACCGGCCGGATCAGTGTCGGCACCGTGGTCAGTCAGAACAAGCCTGCCGGACCGAATGCCCGCACCGCCCCGGTGAAGCCCGGGACCGGGTCGCAACCGGGCGCAGCCCCAGAGCGGGGCCGCGACGGTGGATCGGGCACGATGGACCACCACTGGCCCATCGGGCAGCCGAGTTGCGCGATCCCCCGCAACGACATCAGCCGGCAGGTGCTGCAACCCAGCGCCAATCAGGTGGAATGGGCGGTCGACCTGGCGGTCAAGGGTGCGTTGAACGTCCAGCGGCCGGCCGACTACCTCAAGACGAACATGCCCGCCTACCGGCCGCAGACGATGTTCGGTCTGCCCAGCGGGCCGAAGGTGCCGGCCCAGATCATGCTGGCCATCCTGGCTCAGGAGACGAACCTCTACCAGGCCTCGTGGCACGCCGTGGCGGGTGACGCCGGCAACCCTCTGGTGTCGGACTTCTACGGACAGCGCGCCTTCGGCGGCAGTATCGAGTACATCGACTTCAGCGAGTCCGACTGCGGTTACGGCATCTCCCAGGTCACCGACGGGATGCGCCGTGGCCAGACCAAGTGGTCGTTGCAGGAGCAGGTCGCGATCGCCACGGACTACGCGGCGAACATCGCGGCCGGGCTGCAGATCCTGGTGGAGAAGTACAACCAGCTGCGGGGCACGAACACCTGGGTCAACAACGACGATCCGCAGTACCTGGAGAATTGGTACCTGGCAGTCTGGGGTTACAACTCCGGCGTCTACACGGCGGGGAACGGCCGTGTCGGCGTGGGCTTCTTCAACAACCCCGCGAACCCCGACTACCCCGCCAATCGAGAGCCCTTCCTGCGGGCGTCGCTGGACGACGCGAGCCATCCCTCCGACTGGACCTACCCGGAGAAGATCATGGGTTGGGCCGAGACACCGCAGTGGCAGTGGATCGACCCCCGCACCAAGTACGCCAAGCCACTCTTCGGTAGCGACTCGGGGCTACGACTCGGCCTGCCCAGCCGGTACCAGTTCTGTAGCGCGTCGAACGCGTGCAACCCGAACCAGCCGAGCGACCCCTGCCCGGCCTGGAACGAGACCTGCCGATTCAACGGCCACACGAGCTGGCTGGAGAGCAACGCGAACGCGGAGTTCGCCCGGGAGTGGCTGGAATACCATGCCGGCGATCCGGAGCCAGCGGTGATCATCCAGTACCCCCGGCGCTGTACCCCGTTCGCGTCCAGCCCAACGCTGATCGTCGACGACCTTGGCGACTCGTCGCGGAACCTGCTCGGTTGCGCCGGCCAGCAGTGGGGCGGCAAGTTCACCCTGCGACCGGGTTTCCGCAGCGGTACGGTCAACACCGAGTACGGGCAGGTCGACCTCCATCAGCTCGGGGCCGGCTACCTGGGGCATGCGTGGTTCAGTCATGCGTACGACGGCGAGGACGCGCAAGGCCAGCCGACCGACTGGGCGCGGACCCACCAGGTGGTCGGGACGTGGACGCCGTACCTGCTGACCACGGGGACGTACGACGTTGTGGCCCACCTGCCCTCGCACGGCGCGAACATCCCGAACGCAACCTACGTGATCAAGCCCGTGCCGGGTGAGCCGGAGAACATCCAGACATGCGTGATCGATCAAGACGCGGTCACGCGTGGCGTCGACCGCTGGGTGCACCTCGGCCAGTACACGTTCGCTCCCGGCGGGAGGGTCCAGCTCAGCAACATGATCGAGAACACCTACGGAACTGTCGACGTGGCCTGGGACGCCATGGCCTTCATCCCCGCCTCGGCCGGTCACGGCCGACCCTGTATGACCGTCTGGTGAGGCACCGGTAGCCACCCTCTGGGTCGGCGCGAGGCCCTCGGTAGGCCGCGCACCGACCCAGAGGGTCCGGGCCGGAGGCGCCGGACGAAGCAGAACGGGTCCGGACTCGCAGGTCCGGACCCGTTCGTCGGGAGTACCCGATCAGCGTTCGATGGTGCCGGCGATGAAGTTCTCGACGGCCTGGTGGGCGTCGTGGTCGGCGTACTGCTCCGGCGGCGACTTCATGAAGTAGCTCGACGCCGAGAGGATCGGACCGCCGATGCCCCGGTCGAGGGCGATCTTCGCGGCCCGGACCGCGTCGATGATGACACCGGCCGAGTTGGGCGAGTCCCAGACCTCAAGCTTGAGCTCCGCGTTCAGCGGGACGTCACCGAACGAGCGCCCCTCCAGCCGGATGTACGCCCACTTGCGGTCGTCCAGCCACGGCACGTGGTCCGACGGCCCGATGTGCACGTCGCCCTTGCTGATCTCGTGCGGGATCTGGGAGGTCACCGACTGGGTCTTGGAGATCTTCTTCGAGACCAGGCGGCTGCGCTCCAGCATGTTCATGAAGTCCATGTTGCCGCCGAAGTTGAGCTGGTACGTGCGGAGCAGCTCGACACCCCGGTCCTCGAAGAGCTTGGCCAGCGCCCGGTGCACGATGGTCGCGCCGACCTGGCTCTTGATGTCGTCGCCGACGATCGGCAGCCCGGCGTCGACGAACTTCTGCGCCCAGGCGGGGTCGGAAGCGATGAAGACCGGCAGCGCGTTCACGAAGGCACAGCCGGCCTCGATCGCGGCCGTGGCGTAGAACTTCGCGGCCTCCTCGGAGCCCACCGGCAGGTAGCAGACCACCACGTCGACCCGGGCCTCGCGCAGCGCCGCGACGACGTCGGCCGGCTCGCGGTCGGACTCCTCGACGATCTCCCGGTAGTACTGGCCCAGCCCGTCCAGGGTCGGGCCGCGCTGCACGAGCACGCCGGTCGGCGGTACGTCGCAGAGCTTGATGGTGTTGTTCTCGCTGGCGACAATCGCCTCCGCGAGGTCCATGCCCACCTTCTTGGCGTCGACGTCGAACGCCGCGACGAACTCCACGTCCGAGACGTGGTAGTCGCCGAAGGTGACGTGCATGAGACCCGGGACGCGGTCGTTGGGGTCGGCATTGCGGTAGTACTCGACGCCCTGGACCAGGGACGAGGCGCAGTTACCCACACCGACGATGGCGACGCGGACGGAGCCCATCGCGTTTGCCTCCTTTGTGTTCATCACGGCCGCTCCGACTCATTCCTGGACTACCCAGGCGGAGGCGGGATGTTCTCTCTTGACGGACCCGGGTCGGTGCCCGGGGTGGACCCATCCGGGGTCCGGCCGGAGCGCTCGTTGGCGATGAGCTCCTCCAACCAGCGGACCTCGCGCTCACAGGCGTCGAGGCCGTGTCGCTGAAGTTCGAGCGTGTACGCGTCGAGCCGTTCGGCCGCTCGGCCCAACACGTCGCGCAGGCCCTCGCGACGCTCCTCCACCTTGCGGCGCCGGCCCTCCAGGATCCGGAGGCGGGTCGCTCGGTCGGTACGGGCGAAGAACGCGAAGTGCACCCCGAACCCGGTGTCCTCGTAACTCTCTGGACCGGTCTGGGCGATCAGTTCGGCGAACCGTTCCTTGCCCTCCGCGGTGATTTTGTAGACGACCCGCCCTCGACGGCTGGTCAGCGCCGGGATCTCCTCCGCGGTGGCCGGTGTCTCGGCCGCCTCGGTGATCCAGCCGGCCGCCTGCAACCGACGCAGGGTCGGGTAGAGCGAGCCGTAGCTGATCGCCGCCCGGATCGCCCCGAGCTTGGCGGTGAGTTCCTTGCGGAGCTCGTAGCCGTGCATCGGGGACTCCTGCAGGAGACCGAGGATGGCGAGCTCGAACACGAGCACCCCTCTCCGTGTCTCCGTCGGACCCCAGTGGCTGCCCGCCGTTGGGAGCCCGTTCACCGGCCCGATGTATCGGCCCGATACATCGCACCGTAGACCCTCTGGAGCAACGAGGCAAACCCTCGTACGGCACGGGTTCGATCACAGTAAGTGACGGTGGTCGCCTCGTCCGGCCGGACCCAGTACTCTTCTGCCCATGCGTTCGCAGCGCCAGGTCGTCGACTACTCGCTACAGAAGCGAGCGGTGCTGCGTGAGGTGCATTCGGGTCGGGTGGGGACGTACGAGGTCTGCGACGCCTCGCCGTACCTCAAGAACGCTGCCCGGTTCCACGGCGAGCCGACCGAGACGCTCTGTCCGGTCTGCCGGCGAGAAAATCTGACCCACGTCCACTACATTTACGGCGATGAGCTCAAGCAGTCGGCCGGTCAGGCCCGCACCCGAGCGGAGCTTTCGGTGCTGGCGATGACCCTGCGTGAGTTCCAGGTGTACGTGGTGGAGGTGTGCCGCGGCTGCGACTGGAACCATCTCGTCGAGCAGTTCCTGCTCGGCCGGGACGGTGTCTCCGGTGACGACAGCGTGGGCGCCGGGCCGGCCGCCGGTGCGGCGGTGGCCGCGTCGACGGGCACCTCGGTCAGACGAAGGCGCGAGGCGCGCCGGTGACTGCGACTCGTTCCTCGGCCAGCGGGATCTTCCCCCGCCGACGGGACGAGTTCTATCTCGCAAACCGGATAAGTCCGGTTTTTTCCGATGTCGCACCATCCGTAGATCGGCGCGTCCGATCCCGGGTGGAGCGTGTCCCAACTCACGGCAACCCGGTGGTGGCGCGCATGGCCATCACCGCGACCGGCAGGGTGTGACGAATGAACTCGTACGGCGATCCTAGTTCCGCGCGCGGTCGGGCCCAGTTCCCCGGCGCGAACGGCGACCACGGACCAGCGGACGGTCCATACCCGCGCACCCGGGACGACTCCGCCGACCGTCGTTCGGCGGCGGCAGGCGAGCGCGGTTCCTGGCCAGCCAACGGCGGCCGGGCGGACGGCGCATCGGCCCGGGCCAGCGTCGGCGGCGGTTCCTCCTCGGGACGGGCGACACCACCGGGGCGCGCCTCGGTCGGCGGTGGCTGGGCCGCACCGGTCTCCCCGGCTTCGGGTTCGGCGTCGGTCGGTTCGGCGTCGGCGGGGCGGGCACGCGTCGGCGGCAGCGCGTCGGTTCCCGACGCGCCTGGTTCGGGTGGCAGTTACGGTGCCGGCAGGGCATCTGCGGGCCGCGCGAGCGTCGGCACCGCCTCGGTCAGTGGCGCGGGCGCCGGTGGCGCCGGCGGACGGGCCCGAGTGGGCCGAGCTGTCGTCCCGGTCTCACCGGCCGGTCCAGGCGGGCCAGACGAGCCTGGCGGCCCTGGCGGACGTCGCGGTCGCCGTGGTGAGCCTGACGAGGCAGCGCAGAAGCGCGCCAAGCGGCGCAAGCGGATGAACCTCGTGATCGCGGCGTTCGCGGTCTTCATCATGCTGGCGGGCGGCGGGGTCGTGGGGATCACCTACTACTCGACGAACGTGGTCATGCCGGACCAGATTCCGTTGCCCGTCGGCACCACGATCCTCGACAGCAAGGGTAAGACGATGGTCACCCTGGGCCAGCAGGCTCGGACCATCGTGCCGCTGGCGAAGATCCCGGAGCACGTGCAGTGGGCGGTGGCCGCAGCCGAGGACCGGAACTTCTACGACCACGACGGCGTGGACTACATCGGCATCGCCCGGGCGGCCTGGAACAACTTCACCGGCGGTACGAAGCAGGGTGCCTCAACCATCACCCAGCAGTACGCCCGGAACGCCTACCAGAACCTGGCCGACGACAGCTACCAGCGGAAGCTCAAGGAGGCGATCCTCGCCTCCCGGCTGAACGACGAGTTCAGCAAAGGCGAGATCATGCAGCACTACCTCAACACCATCTACTTCGGCCGGGGCGCGTACGGCATCGAGATGGCAGCGGTGACGTTCTTCGGCAAGTCCGCCGAAAAGCTCGACGTCGGCGAGGCGGCAGTGCTGGCCGGAATGATCAAACAGCCGGACAACGACCCGCAGACCGGCGTCAAGGGCTTCGACCCGGCGCAGAACCGTGAGGCGGCCGAAGACCGCTGGAACTACGTGCTCAACGGCATGGTGGAGAAGAAGTGGCTGGACCCGGCTGACCGGCCCGCCAAGTACCCGGCAGTGGCGAAGCCCAGGGACGCCAGCGCCTCGGTGGGCGTGAAAACTCCCAAGGGCAACGTCGTCAACTACGTCCGGGCCGAGATGGAGGCGATGGGATTGTGCCACGACGGCGCCGTCCCCGCCGGCAGTTCGAAGCCGAACTGCCAGACCACGCTCGCCACCGACGGTTACAAGATCACGACAACCATCGACCGGAGGTTGCAGGACGCGGCGGAGGCGGCGGCCCAACAGGAGAAGAAGAGTTCTCCGCTGAACGACCAGCCGGCGAACCTACAGGCCGCACTGGTCTCGATCGACCCGAAGACCGGCCGGGTCCTGGCTTACTACGGCGGCAACAGTGGCGTCGGCATCGACTACGCCGGGAAGAACACCATCGGGGGCAAGCTGGTCGGCGGGCATCCACCGGGCTCGTCGTTCAAGGTCTATACCCTGGCGGCCGCGATCGAGGCGGGCATCTCGATTGAGTCACACTGGGACTCCACCCCGTTCAAACCGGAGGGTTTCAAGGACGAGGTCGTGAACGCCGGCCGGAACCCCGACTGCAAGAAGTACTGCGAACTGGCCCACTCGACCGTCCAGTCCTACAACGTGCCCTTCTACCACGTCAGTGAGAAGATCGGTCCGGACAAGATCGTTGGCATGGCTCGGCAGGCCGGGGTCACCACCATGTGGACCACCGGGGGCAAGGGGCCGGAACCGGTCGACCTGACCAAGAAGAAGCCTGAAGAGGTGGCTCCGTCGCCGTTCTTCCACGTCGTCGCGTACGGGCAGTACCCGATTACCGTGCTCGACCATGCGAACGGGCTCGCCACCCTGGCTAACCGGGGCAAGTACAACAAGGCCCACTTCATTACGAAGATCGAGCAGCAGGACAAGCAGACCGGCGTGTGGAAGAAGGTTGGCGGCGAGCAGATCAAGCCGGCGCAGCGGATCCGGGCGGACGTCGCCGACGAGGTCACCTCGGTGCTCAAGAAGATTCCGGGCGCCAACAACCACAGCCTGGCAGGAGGCCGACCGGCAGCTGGCAAGACCGGCACCTGGCAGTACGGCGACACGAAGCAGAACGCGGACGCCTGGATGGTCGGCTACACGCCGGAGATAGCCACGGCGGTCTGGATCGGCAGCGACAACCCGAAGAAGCCCAAGATCCTCAGGACCGGTGGCGGCGATGTCGGTGGCGGCAATCTGCCCGCCGACATCTGGAAGCAGTACATGGACAAGGCGCTCGACGGCGTTAAGAAGTCCGAGATGCCGGACTCCAAGGGCCTGGGCGACCCCGAGGCCGGTAACGGGGAAAAGCCGGCGGATCCGCCGCCGAACTGCCCGATCCCGGTCAACGGGCTCTGTCCCCCGCCGAACGACGGTGGTCCTGGCACCGGCGGTCCTATCATCGGCGGTGACCCGGACGGTCCCGGCGGCGGTGGTCCTGGTGGTGGCGGCCCTGGCGGCGGCGAGGGTCCCGACGGTCCGCGCGGCGGCGGTGGCGGTGGGGGCACGGCCGCGATTCTGCCCACGACGACAACCGGGCGAGACTGAGCAGCAGATCCCGTGATCGAGATGGTGGCCCCGACCAGGTTCCTGGTCGGGGCCGCTGCTGTCACGGCAGGTCGGAAGCGGAGCTTCGAGCAAGGGCCTGGGCCTCAGACCCGGGTGCTCGGGCCGCCACCGGTCGGTCATCGCCACCCATCCGCCGGGCCGGGCGGGGCGAGGCGGACCGCGAACGCCGTGGAGTGCCGGTCTTCCCGGCACCGCAGCCGGGGTCGTAGTAGGCGAGGTGGTCCGGTTCGGCCAGCTTCGTGACACTGCCGGAGGAGAGGTCGACGATCGCCGCGAAGGCGCTCCGGTCCAGGCCAGTTCGTCGTTGGCGAACTGGCGGGGGGCATACGACACGATTGCGTACCGCCCGGAACCGGTAAGGCAGAACTGCCCGATCCACTGGTCGGTCACGATGCCGGGCTCGGCCAGGCCCGCGGCCGTGCGCCACCGGTAGGCCGCCGACCGGTCGGCGACCAGCAGGTGCAAGCCGGTGGCATCGCTGGAGGTGGTCACCGTCCGATCGGTGGAGCGGCGCCAGTCCCGGCCGAGCCTCCGGTCTGGGTCCGGGACGCTGTCCGGCGAACCGGGAGCGGTCGTGGCGCTCGGCGGCTGCTCCTGGGCGGAGGTGTGGGTGCCGCTGCTGACGGGGTCGGCGCTACGGCGAGTGTCCCCGCCAGAAGCACGCCGACGCCCGCCGCTCTCAGCTTCCTCATGGGGCCGTCTCCGGTGGCCGAGAAGTGGACAGGAGCAGGATGTCCCGTATCGCCATCACCGCCACCCGAGGAAATCACCGTCGCGCCCCCGGTCCGCCACCGGACCGTTTCCCGGGCAGTGTTGCCGCGCTCCGTCGGGCCGCCGGAGGTCCTGACTAACGGTCGCCGGGATGCTCCGTACCGCCGGCGAGATCGACCCGCCCGTCGCCCACCAACCGGTGCACTGCCGTGGACAGGTCTTCCAGGGCGGTGGTTATGGTGCTGATCAGCGCCGCGTCGAGTCGGCTCACGCCGCCGGACGCACCGTACGGGACGCCGTCCCTGCCAGCACCGGTCGCCTTCGCCGGGGTAGGGACTGCGTGGTACGGAATGTCGGTCAAGCCCAGCAGCTTCCGTTCCATGCTGCGCACCGATGGGCCGGCGTTGATGCCCAACTCCACGTCGAGCCGGGTCTTCAGCGGTCGGATGACGTTCAGCGCGTCGGCGGTTCGGGACGCCTCGTGTAGTGCCTCCGCGAGTCGGCAGTGTAACCCTTCATGGTATGGGTACAGCTGTACCCAAACCGACAGATCCGCGATGATGTCGGTCTGGTTCCCCCGGGCGAATTCAAGTTCGACCAGTGCCTCCATTGCCCGGATCCGCAGTTCCTCCAACCGGGTTGCATCCGCAACAAGCGCGTCCGACCCGATGTCCTCAAGAGCTTGGCCGTGCCACAGGGCGAGCGCCGAGCGGAGTAACTCGCCCGCCTCCGTCAGTTCACTTCGGGCGACGTGGTTCTCGGCTTTACGGTGCAATCTACAGAATGTGAGGCCGTCGACGAGGTCGTCAGCTATCTCGAGGACGTAGCTCTCGCCTCGTCGGTCGAGGACTGCCTGGTGGCCAGCCTTGCGCAGCACCGTTCTGAGCGAGCCGACACAGTTCTGCACCTGCTGACGTGCTGTGGTCGGAGGCCGAACTCCCCATAACACATCAATGAGTCGGCCGGTGGAAACAGGTGTATTGGCGTCGACCAGAAGGGCCGCCAACATCTTCCGATGACGATGGCTGCTGATGGCTTGGTAGGTATTTCCCGATCGAATCCTCAGAGGGCCGAGCATGCGAAAGTCCACAGAGCCTCCCCCGTTCTCTCCGTCGAGAGTCTTTCACGAATATAGTCGATACTCAATTCTGTTAAGCTGATTGACAGATCGTCCGAGATGTGGTTGGAGATGCTGGGTCGCCCTCCCCGCGGGCCTTGTCAGCTCCCGCATGAACCCTCGCGTCCCCTCGCGGCCCGTCCCGGCCGCCGGTGCGGCGGTCGAGGCGGCAGGAGAAGGATCGGTGAGCGACAACGCGGGTCATCGGCCCGTTCCGGTGCTCGTGACGTCGCTGCGGATACGGCAGGATGCGTAGTCATGAGCGCACAGTCGCCGGCTGGCATCGACGAACCTGAGAAGGCTGACCACCCGTCCCATTCGGACGGCTTCGTCCGAGGGCTCGCCGAGGCGATCGGCGGCCCGCTCGGCGCACACGCCAGCGGGGTCGAACGCCGGGGCACCCAGGCCAGCGGCCGGTTCTGGACAGCCGCCCGGATCGTGCTGGCGCTGACCTGCCTCACCCTGGCGCTGCACTGGGTGCAGAAGTCGCCCTGCCAGGACGGTGCCTGGCAGAACAACGTCCAGTACACCCGGTTCTGCTACACGGACGTGCTCGCGCTCTACTACGCCGAGGGGCTCAACGAGGGCAAGGTCCCCTACCGGGACCACCCGGTGGAATACCCGGTGGTCACCGGATACTTCATGGGCGCGCTCGGCCTGCCGGTGCACAACATCGGAGTGGACCGGCCCGAGATCAACCAGGCGCAGTGGTTCTACAACCTCAACGCGCTGGTCCTCGGGGCGCTCGCGGTGGCCACCGTGGCGATGATCCTGTCGTTGCGCCGCCGCCGGCCGTGGGACGCCGCCATGTTCGCGCTCTCCCCCGCGCTGCTGGTCACCGCCACCGTCAACTGGGACCTGCTCGCCATCGGGCTGGCCGCGATCGGCATGTACGCCTGGGCGAAACGACAACCCCTGGCCGCCGGCATCCTGCTCGGGCTGGCCACCTCCGCGAAACTGTGGCCGCTCTTCGTGCTCTGGCCGCTCTTCCTGCTCGGGCTGCGTACCGCCCGGGTGAAGGAGATGCTGGTGACGATCAGTTCGGCCGTCGTCACGATCGTGGCGGTGAACCTGCCCGTCGCGATCCTCTATCCCGACAACTGGCGACGCTTCTTCGACCTGAACAGCGAGCGGGCGGTCGACTGGGGCACACTCTGGTACATCGGCCGCTACCTGGACAGCAAGTGGAACAGCGGCGGCCCCGGCGACGAGGGGCCGTTCCAGTGGCTCAGCAACAACATCCCGACCCTGAACACGGTGTCGTACGCCCTGATCACGCTGGCGTTCCTCGCCATCGGCGCGCTGGCGCTGTTCGCCAAGCGCCGCCCCCGGCTGGCCGCGCTGGTCTTCCTGATGGTGGCGGCGTTCCTGATCTTCAGCAAGGTGTGGTCGCAGCAGTTCAACCTCTGGCTGCTGCCCCTGCTGGTGCTGGCCCGGCCGCGCTGGGGCGCCTTCCTCGCCTGGCAGTTCGCCGAGGTCGGCTACTTCGTCGCGTTCTACGGCGAGCTGCTCGGGGCCGGCGGCAAGCAGGTCTTCCCGGAGGGTGTCTTCGTGTTCGCCGCCACGCTGCGGCTGACCACCGTCGTGGTGCTCTGCGTGCTGGTTGTCCGGGACATCCTGCGGCCCGAGGGCGACCCGGTCCGGAGCACCTACCTCGACGACCCCGACGGCGGGAGCTACGACGGCGCCCCGGACGCCTCCTGGCTCGCCCGACTCCGTGGTCGGCCGGCCCCGGCCGAACCGGCGCCGGCCACGACCTGACCCGCAGCGGCCGAGCTACCCCGGCACGATCCGGCCGGTCGAGCCGCACGGTCAAGCGGTGCCGGCCACGACCTGCCCCGCACCGATCGCGCCGCGCCGGCCACGACCCCGGCTCGCACGGTCGCGGCGGCATCGACGCGATCACGGACCGGGCCCGGACCGTGGAGGAGGGAGCGGCCGGGATCAGAGCCGGTAGACGACCGTCTCCCCGACGTCCTCCCGGCTGATTCCCAGGGTGTCGACCGGCAGGTCGACGGTGGCCTGCAACGGGGTACCGGCCACCCGGTCCCGGAGCACGATCACCGTACGTACGCCCATGTTGCGCAGGAAGTCGATGCTCGCCTGGTCGGGGAAGTTCGCCGTGGCCTGGCGTACCTCGGCGAGCCGGTTCGGCGTGAACCCGCTGCCGCCGTTGACGGTGTCCTGGAACCGGCTGGTCGACCAGAGCATCACGTGCTGGTCGGTCTTCTGGTCCGAGGGGAGCACCAGGATCGGGCCGTTGGCGACCCGCATCGACGCGGGCTGCACCGGTACCACCGGATGCGGCGTGGTGTTGAGCCCCTCGGCCAGCACCAGCACGATCGGCAGCAGCGTGACCAGCCGGAGGAACGGCCCCGGCCGGGGTGGCACCCGCTCGGCGGCCGAGATCTGCCGGGCCCGCTCCGCGAAGGCGCCGACCGAGCCGGCGGCGAGGACGCCGAGCAGCAGGGTGACCCAGATCATCAGTCGGCCCGGCGTACGCAGACCGTCCCAGCCGGGCAGGTGCTCGAAGAGTGGCAGGTAGGTCCAGGTGCCGCCGAAGAACCGGCTGCCCATCGCGAGCACCCCGGTGACGAGCACGGCCGCCAGCAGCAGCAGGCGCTGGCGTACCGTCCAGACCGAGAAGAGGAGGCCGGCGAGGGCGAGCGCGAAGAGGACGTACCCCGGCAGCAGGGTGGTCTCCGGCAGCCCGGGAAGCCCGGCCCGGACCGGCTCGTGCAGGTCGCCCCAGATCAGCGACTCCGGCGGAGCGGTGAGGAAACCACCTGGCGGCGGGGAGTAGTTGCGCAGCTCCTCGGCGGTCCGCCGGGCGTGGGGATGCAGTTCGGCGACCTTGAAGTACGGGATCGCCAGCAGGGCACCGGTCGCCGCGAAGATCGCGCCGCCCCAGAAGTCGGCCAGCAGCAGCCGGAACCCGAACCACTGCCCTGGCCGGCGCAGGATCCGCCGGACCAGCCAGCTCAGCAGCACCACGACCGCGATCAGACCCATCACGTACGCGAAGACGAGGCCGATGCCGAAACCGAGGCTGAGCTGCCAGGCGGCGACCAGCCAGCCGGCGAACGCCCAACCGGAACGTCGACGTTCGGGTCGGTAGCCGTGCCGCAGCGACCAGCCGTGTCCCCGGGCCAGCATGGCCAGGGCGAGCGGGATACCTCCGTTGGAGAGCACGTGCAGGTGACCGGCCTGGCCGAGCAGCCAGGGCGCGTACGCGAAGCCGATCCCCGCCACCGCGGCGCCGATCCGTCCCGCCCCGAGCTGCCGCACCAGCGCGTACGCCCCGAGCACGGCGAGCGCGTGGGCCAGGACGAAGAGGATGTTGTAGCGGAGGATCGCCGCCTCCGGGCCCTGACCGATCATGCCCGCCGGGGCGTACCCGAGCAGGGTGTCGGAGAAGGCGAAGGTCCAGGTCTCCGGGAAGAACGCGTTGCTCTGCCACAACTGGGCCGGCTTGGTCAGCAGGATGTGCCCGGACCAGGCGACCTGCCAGGCCTGTAGCGCCGGATCCCAGTAGTCCTGCGGCAGCGTGTGCCGGGGGTAGCGCAGCGTCGGCCAGGTCATCAGGACGGCCAGGGCCAGCGCGCCGAGCCCGGCCAGGGTCCACTCGTGTACCAGCCGACGGCCGACACCTCGACCGATCCGCCGGATCCGTCCGGGTACCACCTCGGGAGCCGGCGCGAACGCGGCGAACGGGTCTGCGGGCTTCGCCGGCTGGTCGTCACCGGCCGCCTTGTCCTTGCTGTCCTTGTCCTTGCTGTCCTTGTCCTTGCTGTCCTTGTCCTTGCTGTCCTTGTCCTTGCTGTCCTTGTCCTTGCTGTCCTTGTCCTTGCTGTCCTTGTCCTTGCTGTCCTTGTCCTTGCTGTCCTTCGACGTCCTGTCGTCGCCGCCGGCCGCCTTGCCCTCGGCGTCGTCGGCCTTGCCGGCCTCGGTGTCGTCGGCTTTCCCGGCTTCGCCTCCGCCGCCGCCCGACTGCGCCGGCTTCCCGGGCGGGGTGTCGAGCTTCCCGCCCGGCACCGGGGAGATCTGCGCCGTCGTCGACGTCACCGCCATCGTCGGAGCGCCGGCTGCCGACGCCGTACCGTCGGAGGCGGTGGGGTGCGAGTCGCTCTCCGAGGCCGGTACCGCCGACCGCAGGGTGGTGCCCGTCCCGGCTTCGGTCGATGTCGTCCGCACCCCGGCGGCGCCGGAGTCCGAGCTGGTGGGCGTACCCGCTGCGGCCGTCGTGGCCGGGGTGGGGTCCGGGTTGGTGCCGGCCGGCGCGGCGCCGGGACGGGTTGTCTCGTTGGCGTTGGACTGGTCCGTCGACATCGGGTCCTCGCCCCTACCGGCCTACGCGGTCGCGGAGATAGGCGATGTCGGTGGCCTGACCGTCGACGCCGCCGGGCGTCTCGACGATGGCCGGCGCGCCGGCCGCCCGGACCACCGCCACCACCAGTTCCGGGTCGATGGTGCCGCTGGCGAGGTTCTCGTGGCGGTCCCGGCCGGAGTCGAAGGCATCCTTGGAGCCGTTGGCGTGGATCAGGTCGATCCGGCCGGTGATCGCCAGGACCCGGTCGACGACGTCGAGCAGGTCCTCGCCGCCCGCGTGCGCGTGGCAGGTGTCCAGGCAGAAGCCGACGTCGTAATCGCCCACGGCGTCCCAGAGCCGGGCCAGGTTGTCGAACCGGCGGGCGCAGGCGTTGTCGCCGCCGGCCGTGTTCTCGATCAGCACCGGGACGTCGTGCCCGCCGGACTCGGCGGCCTGGGCGAAGGCCTTGCGCCAGTTGTCGAAGCCCTTGGCGATGTCGTCGCCCGCGTTGACGTGCCCGCCGTGCACGATCAGGCCCTTGGCGCCGACTGCGGCGGCGGCGGTGGCGTGCCCGAGCAGCAGCTTCCGGCTCGGGATGCGGATCCGGTTGTTGGTGGTGGCGAGGTTGATGACGTACGGCGCGTGGATGTAGACGTCCACCTCGGAATCGCGCAGCCGGGCCGCGTCGGCCCGTGGCTGCGGTGTCTTCCAGTCCTTCTGTGGATCGGCGAGGAAGAACTGGACCGCGTCCGCCTTCCGGAGGGCCGCCTCGTCCAACGGATCCGTGGCATCGACATGGGCTCCGATACGCATGAAGGCGAGCCTACGTCGCGCCGGTCGGTCGGGCGGGGACGGGCGCACCTGTCCGGCCCGGCAGCCCGGGCGTGGTAGTCCCGGGGCGGTCCGCGTCACCGGCCGGAGGATGGATCGTTTCTCCAGGTGAGATCCGTTCGCCCGGCGTACGGGCCGGGTCGATTCACGAGTTGTGCCGGAAAGAGGGAAGACATGGTCCTGCCGCTCCGCCGCCGAGCCGCAGCAGCGGTCCCCGCGTTCGCCGCGGGCGCACCACGGCTGCTGTCCGGCTTCGCGGCCGGGGCGTCGGAGCCACTGTCCGGGGCCGGGGTCACGCCGGTCCGTGTCTTCCCCGCCGGGTCGGTCGGCCGGTCCGAGGTGGGGTCGGTGCCGCATGGTCCCGATGTGGCCGGCCCCGGGAGCGCCGGGGCGCCGCAGGACGCGGCGCCGGGCAGCTACCCTCCGCCGTCCGACCGACTCGGCGGGGCTGCCACCGTCCTGGTGCGCCCGGGTGACCGTCCGGCCCGCCGGACTGGCCCGGCTGCTGGCGTCGGTGGCCACGGTCGGCGTGCTCGGGGTCTCGGCAGGAGTAATTCGGGCAATTTTCGCTCAACGCACAACACAGACTGTTATCGCGTAAGATGACAATACAATAGGCTCCGCGGGGCGCCTTCCATCCAACTCATCGGTGTGGTCGTTCCTCCCCAGGTCCCACCCAAAGAATGCGGACGGGATGCGCCCCGCGGCTCTGCGTCGAAGAGCCTCCTCCGGTCAACGCGACCGGAGGAGGCTCTTGGCACCGGTCCGTGTGCAGGGCGGCCGGCGGCCACGGGGTCCGCCGACGCCCGACGCCGGTGGACCGGGTATTCTGCTCAGGTTGCCCGCGCGCGACGGGATCCCTCCCGATACCGCCCGGCAACGACGCATGACCTCCTGTCACGGAAGGACCGTGGCCGCTAGCCCAGAGGAGGTGAGCACGTCTTGCGTCATTACGAGATCATGGTCATCCTCGACCCAAGCCTCGAGGAGCGCACCGTCGCCCCGTCGCTCGACACGTACCTCAACGTGATCCGGACCGCGGGTGGCTCGGTGGAGAAGCTCGACGTGTGGGGTCGTCGGCGCCTCGCGTTCGAGATCGACAAGAAGGCCGAGGGAATCTACGCCGTCATCGACCTGCAGGCGACGCCTGCGTCGGTGGCCGAGCTGGACCGGCAGCTCCGACTCAACGAGTCCGTGCTGCGCACCAAGGTCATCCGGCCGGAGACGCGCTGACGCGTTTCCGGCACGCCCGGATCAGCCTCATCCGTCCTGTCGTACTGCTCTGGCAGCCTTTCAGGGATTGATGAGTGCGCGAGGAGATGGTCATGGCAGGAGATACCACCATCACGGTCATCGGCAACCTGACCGACGACCCCGAGTTGCGTTTCACCCCGTCCGGCGCCGCGGTCGCCAAGTTCCGGGTCGCCTCGACGCCCCGGTTCATGGACCGGACGACGAACGAGTGGAAGGACGGCGAGCCGCTCTTCCTCTCGTGCACCGTCTGGCGGCAGGCGGCCGAGCACGTCGCCGAGTCGTTGCAGCGCGGTGCTCGCGTGATCGTGTCGGGCCGGCTCCGGCAGCGGTCCTACGAGACCCGCGAGGGCGAGAAGCGCACCGTCATCGAGCTGGAGGTCGACGAGATCGGCCCGTCGCTGCGGTACGCCACGGCGAAGGTGCAGAAGATGTCGCGCTCCGGCGGCGGCGGCGGGTTCGGCGCCTCCGGCGGTGGTGGCGGTGGCGGTGGCGGTGGCCAGGGTGGCGGCGGAGGCAACTTCGACGACCCGTGGGCCACGGCGGCTCCGGCCTCCTCGCGTTCGTCCGGTTCGGGCGGCGGCAACTTCGACGACGAGCCCCCGTTCTGACCCGGGTGGCTACCATCCGGGATCGCAAACCAGGAGCAAGAGCAATGGCAAAGGCTGCGGCACTGCGCAAGCCGAAGAAGAAGGTGAACCCGCTCGACAAGGACGGGATCACCTACATCGACTACAAGGACACCGCGCTGCTGCGCAAGTTCATCTCCGACCGCGGCAAGATCCGCGCTCGGCGGGTGACCGGGGTCACCTCCCAGCAGCAGCGGCAGATCGCTCGTGCGGTCAAGAACGCTCGCGAGATGGCGCTTCTGCCGTACACGGCCACGGCCCGCTGAGAGGAGGCACCGACATGAAGATCATCCTGACCCAGGAGGTGTCGGGCCTCGGCGGCCCCGGCGACATCGTCGAGGTCAAGGACGGCTACGGCCGCAACTACCTGCTGCCGCAGGGCTTCGCTATCGCCTGGACCAAGGGCGCGGAGAAGCAGGTCACGGTCATCCAGCGGGCCCGCGCCGCCCGGGAGATCCGGGATCTCGGTCACGCCAACGAGGTGAAGGCCCAGCTTGAGGGCCTCAAGGTCAACCTGACCGCGCGCGCCGGCAACGGCGGGCGACTCTTCGGCTCGGTGACCCCCGGCGACGTGGTGGACGCGGTGAAGGCGGCCGGTGGTCCGTCCCTCGACCGGCGTCGGCTGGAGCTGCCCGGTGCCATCAAGTCGGTCGGCAGCCACCAGGTGCGGGTCAAGCTGCACCCGGAGGTCACCGCGCGGTTCGACCTGAAGGTCGTACCGGGCAAGTAGCCGGCCAGGCGACAGACAGAGTTCCGGGGTGCCGTCCGATCGGACGGCACCCCGGAGCCGTCTTTCGAGCCAGAGTCGTGTTTCCGGCGGGGCGGGACCAGACCTCAGCCGACCGGTTGACCACTGATCGCGCTGAAGAAGACGGTGGAGAGCCCACCACCGACGACCGCTGCCGCGAACCCGACGGTCACCGCCCGCCAGGTGCGGTTGAACCAGCGCATCAGGGCCGCGACCACCAGACCGGTCGCCAGCGCGGCGAGGAACCGGGGCACCCCGGCCAGCAGTGCGGACATCGCCTGGCCGCGCTCCGACTCACAGCCACCGGAAACCCCGGATACGCAGTCCACCGGCACACTGGCGTCGAGCGTGAGTACCCAGACGAAGACGGCCAGCACGGCGACCGCGTACCAGGCGGCGGTGTAGAGGACGGCGGTGAGCGGGCCGCTGGGCCGCGGATCGAGTAGATCGTCTTCGAGCCGTCGACTCAGCGGACTGGGGCGGCCCGTCCTGGTCGCCGAGGTCAGCAGGGTGCCGCTCGGTGCGCGCCGGGTGGCCGTACCCGCTCCGCTGACGCTCCGGGCGGAACCGACCGTACCGGCACGACCGCGACCCGCTGCCGCTGCCGGCCGCCGGGTGATGGGGGGCGGGGGCTCGTTCGCCCGGCGTGCCGGCGACACCGGCCGGGCCGGTGGCGGGTACGCGACCGCCGGAGAACGCGGCGCCGAGTCCGGGATGCCCATCCAGCGCGGGTCGTCGCCGGCCAGCCTGGTGCCGGACCAGAACGTGTCGCCACCCTCCGGTCCGGTGCGGCCCGCTCCCCGGGAGCCGCCGTCGGTGGTGTTGTCGCGCCCGGTCCCGGCATCCCCGGCCAGCCCGGCGAGTTCACCGTGCCGCCACTCGGTGGTGTCGGTGAACCTGTCCCACTGGCCGGTGTCGGTGAACCCGTCCCATCGGCCGGTGTCGGTGCTCCGGTCGCGGCGACGGCCGGTGGCGGGACCTTCCGGCGGCTCGGAGTCGGTGACCCGGTCCAACATCCCGGTGTCGGTGAGCCGGTCCCATGGCCCGGCCTCGGTCCGCCAACCCGGGTCGGCATCCGCGCCCGGCTCCGGCCCGGGATCGGCGTGCCGCCCCCGGCCATCCCGGTCCTCGCCGGCCCGGCGTACCGGCCCGGCGTCGGCCCCGTACCGGCGCACAGGCTCGGTGTCCGGCTCAGGTTGCCGTCGGCGGGCACCGGTGCCCGCCGGACCCCGCAGCGGCTCGCCGCTCCGCGGCCGGCGGCCGGTACCGGCGGCCGGGTCGCTCTCGCCGGGCGACCGTACCCAGCGGGGGTTCGCCCTCGACCGCTCGATCTCCGGGCCCGACTCGATCGCGGCGGTGGCGTCCGGCTGCTCCGCGACCGCCGTCGGGTCCTCCGCGCGGTGCCGGGAACGCCGCCGTCCGGCGGTCGGCACCGGGCCGCTCGGATCGTCGGGCTCCCAACCGGCCGGCTCGGCGCGGCGTCGACGCCCCGGCGCCGAGCCGTACGTCGTGCCGGGCTCCCGGTCGCCGGTCCGGTCCCACCGGCTGGGCGCGGAATCGTCGGCCGGCTCCGGCCAACCGACCGTGGGGTCGCCCCGGTGGCGCCGGCCGGTCTCGGTGGAGGAGGAATCGACGGCTCCGGCACCCCACCCCGAGGTGGGTACCGCGGTCGGACCGTCGTCCGGGTCGGCCCGGCGCCGTCTGCCCCGGCCGGAGGTCGTGGGAGGGTCGCCGAGCAGCCCGCTGTTGGCGCCGGCACCGGTGGTCGGCGCGGCGGCGGCCCATCCGCCGGAGGTGGGCGCCTCGGAGATCCATCCGCCGCTGGTCGGGGCGGCGGCACCGGCGCCGGTGGTGGGGGCCGCGCCGACCCAGCCGCTGGTGGGAGCGGCGGCGGCCCAGTCGTCGGCCTCGTCCCCGTGCCGGCCGGCACCGGCGCGACGCCGGCCGTGCCGGCCGGCCGCCTCGGTGTCGGCGGCCTCGCTCCGGGTGCTCCCGGTCGCGTCGCCGCGTCGCCGGTCGCCGGCACCGCGCCAGCGGTCGTCGGCGCTCGCCGCGCCCGGTGTGTCGTCGGCCGCCCCGTTCGGACCGCGCCAGTATTCGCCGGTGCTGTCCCAGGTCACCTCGGGGGCGACCCGCCGACGCCCGGGCCGGCCGGTCTCCGTCGCCGGCTCGGCCGCCGCGTCGGCGCGGTGGTGCCGGCCCCCGTCGCGAAGCTCCGGCTTCGGGTCGGAGGCCCATGTGGAGCTGTCGGCGTACGCCCGCGAGGAGCGGGGCTGGAGCGGCTCTGTGGACTCCCGGGCCCAGGACGGCGTGTAGCTGTCGACCGGGTCCGGCGCGCCACGGTACCGGGCCCGCCGCCGGCTCGGGGTGCGATAGGTGACGTCGGGACGCGAATAAGGATCACCTGGCCAGGGCGTCGCCGGGTCGCTCCGGCCGGCGCTGTCCTGCCACTCGTGTCGGGCGAGCTCACCCCGCCCCCGATCCCGATGGTCCACTGCCGAGGCGTGACCTTTCTGGTTGGTTGATCGCGAGGAGTCTGGTAGCTGGTAGCTGGTTGGTCGTTCGCGAGTAGCCGTACGCAAGATTGCCGTCGCCCGATGATACGCCGTCCCGGTAGCCCGAATTTGACCTGTTTCTTTCCTCCACATGGTGGGGACCGAGTCGGCGCAGGTCAGAGCGGCTACAGGCTATTCTTCCCCAATCGTTATCCACAGCCTGTGCACAGGGCCGCACACACCCCGCCGGGAGCCGTCCACAGGTTGTCCCGAACTCCGTCCACCGGCGTGCTTGAGTCCCTGACCTCGACGTCCGTATCGTTGCTGCCCTGACCCTGCCACCCGTGCCGACATTTCCCCCGGTCAAGGCGGCTGGCCAGGGCCGGTCCGGCCCGTCGGCCGGCCGGGGCCGTGGGTCAGCCGAGAAATGTCGTACGTCGGCGGTTCGCTGGGAGCCAGCCGGTGTGGCGGAGGGGGATGCCCGTGTCGGTCACCGACGACGTCCGTGGGGAGTCGCGCCCGTCGCGCGGAGAGTCGCGACCGTCGACGCCGCCGACCGACGTCCCGGCGCCGCGCGACGGCCAGTTCGACAAGACGCCGCCGCAGGACATCGCCGCCGAGCAGTGCGTGCTCGGCGGGATGCTGCTCTCCAAGGACGCGATCGCCGACGTCGTCGAGATCCTCCGGACCAACGACTTCTACCGGCCGGTGCACTCGACCGTCTTCGACGCGATCCTGGACCTCTACGGCCGGGGCGAGCCGGCCGACGCCATCACCGTCGCCGCGGCGCTCGCCGACTCCGGCGACCTGGCCCGGATCGGCGGCGCCCCCTATCTGCACACGCTGATCGCCAGCGTGCCGACGGCCGCCAACGCCGCCTACTACGCCCGGATCGTCGGCGAGCGCGCGGTGTTGCGGCGCCTGGTCGAGGCGGGTACCCGGATCGTGCAGCTCGGCTACGGCTCGGCCGGTGGCGGCGGGCGGGACGTCGACGACGTGGTGGACCTGGCCCAGCAGGCGATCTACGACGTCACCGAGAAGCGCGTCAGCGAGGACTTCGCGGTGCTCGCCGACATGCTCCAGCCGACGCTGGACGAGATCGAGGCGGTCGGCGCGCAAGGCGGCGTGATGACCGGCGTACCGACCGGCTTCACCGACCTGGACCGGCTGCTCAACGGGCTGCACCCGGGGCAGTTGGTGATCGTGGCGGGTAGGCCTGGTTTGGGAAAAGCCCTGGCGCTCGACACACCGCTCCCAACCCCCGCCGGTTGGACCACCATGGGCAATGTCAAGGTAGGCGACCAGCTCCTCGGAGCCGACGGGCGCCCCACTACCGTGACGCACGCCTTCGACGTCCTCCACAACCGCCCCTGCTACGAGGTCGAATTCTCCGACGGAAGCGTGATCGTGGCTGACGGCGAGCACTTGTGGAAGACCACCACCAGGGCCAGCCGCCGACAGCGGGCCGAGGGCAAGCGATCCCACCAATGGTCTGGAGATGCACGCGCTACCGCTACCGCCGCACACCAGACAGCCATGGCGGAACCCGATGAACTAGTCACATTCCGCGAAGCGGTGGCGCTGACCGGCGAACAGTTCCGGAACGTACTGCACATCGTCGGAGCCGAGGTGGGCTTCGCCGGCGAGGTGGCCCGTGAGTACATTCGGGCGGGCAAGCCGTGGCGCAGGACGAATATCCGCGCCTACTCTCGTCGCGCCCTGATGGCGGCCCTGGCTCGTCGGGTGAACCGGTTGATGAATGTCGAGAACACCGCCAACCACGGTGAGCCGATCACCACAGCCGGCATCGCGATCACGCTCCGGCACCCCACTGACGGGCGACTCAACCACGCCGTCGAGAACGCTCTCCCGATCGAGTTGCCATGTCGCGATGACCTTCCGATCCCGCCCTACACGCTCGGCGTGTGGTTGGGCGACGGCTCCACCCCGTCGGCCTGCTTCACAACCGCCGATCCGGAGATGGTTACCCACGTCAGGGAGGACGGGTTCATTGTTGCACCCGTCGGGACCGAAACCCTCGCCTACTCGATCAAGGTCGCAGGCTTGAATCCGCTCCCAGACCGGGATTGCATTGTCTGCGGCAACAGCTTCACTCCGCGTGGCCCCAGCGTTCGAACCTGTGGGCAGTCCTGCGGGGGAAAGTCCAAGGGTCTTGTGAACCCTGCCGACCGCACCGGCTGCGCGTCCTGCGGGAAGCTTCCCGAGAACGGCTGGACCGGTGCCCGAAGGTGCGCCTCGTGTCACAACCGTTGGGGATCGTTCGTCGGCTACCTCCGCGCGGCTGGCGTGTTCGGCGACAAGCACATCCCGACCGCGTACCTCCGCGCCTCGGAGGCCCAACGGCGCGCGTTGCTCGCCGGATTGATGGATACCGACGGAACTGTCACGCCGACCGGCAGCCTGCAGTTCGCAGTCACGTCGCGACGTCTCGCCGAGGACACTCGCGAGCTGATCGTCAGCCTCGGCTATCGGTGCTCGGTCAACACGAAGCGGGTGAAGGGAAAGACCGAGGAGACCTCCACTGCGTACATCCTGAACTTTTCGACCGAAGACGATGTGTTTCGACTGACGCGAAAGAAGATTGCCCACAAGGAGCGCTGCCGTACGAATGGCACCGCTCGCACCGGTTGTCGGTATATCGTCGACGTTCGCCCGGTTCCCAGTGTCCCCGTGCGGTGCGTAACTGTTGACAACGCCGATCATCTATATCTTGCCGGCCGATCCATGATCCCCACCCACAACAGCACCGCCTCGATGGACTTTGCCAGAAACGCCGCGATCCGGCACAACTGTGCGAGTGCCATCTTCTCGCTGGAAATGAGCAAGGTCGAGATCGTGATGCGACTCCTCTCGGCCGAGGCCCGGGTGCCGCTGCACGTGCTGCGCAGCGGGCAGCTCTCGGACGACGACTGGACCAAGCTGGCCCGCCGGATGGGCGAGATCAGCGAGGCGCCGCTCTTCGTTGACGACACACCCAACATGAACCTGATGGAGATCCGGGCCAAGGCCCGCCGGCTCAAGCAGCGGCACGACCTCAAGATGATCGTGGTGGACTATCTCCAGCTGATGAGTTCGCCGAAGCGCACCGAGAGCCGCCAGCAGGAGGTCGCGGAGCTGTCCCGAGGGCTGAAGCTGCTGGCCAAGGAGGTCGAGTGCCCCGTGATCGCGGTCAGCCAATTGAACCGTGGCCCGGAGCAGCGTACCGACAAGCGTCCTCAGTTGTCCGATTTGCGAGAGTCTGGGTCGATTGAGCAAGATGCCGACGTTGTCATACTTCTGCATCGCGACGACTACTACGACAAGGAGTCGCCGCGGGCCGGCGAGGCGGATTTCATCGTCGCCAAGCACCGGAACGGGCCGACAGACACCGTGACGGTGGCGGCGCAGCTCCACCTGTCGCGCTTCGTGGACATGGCAATCGTATGACGGGCCCGATCGATCCATCTCGGCGGAACGACCGGTGCCGCGGGAGGATCCGAACGCGAACCGTCAGCGACGCCGCCGGGCGTTGAGCCGGCCGGCCTGGCGCGTCAGGTGGTCCCGCTCGGCGAGGTTGGGTGCCTTCCGGGCCGCCTCGGCGTACAACCGTGCCGCCGTCGCCAGGTCGCCGTCGCGCTCGTGCAGGTACGCCGCCACCGCGGTGTGCCGGGGCAGCGAGTCGTCCAGCGCCGCGAGCGCCGCCAGCCCGGCGCGTGGTCCGTCGGCCTCGCCAACGGCCACTGCACGGTTGAGCCGGACGACCGGGCTGTCGGTCAGGCGCGCGAGTTCGTCGTACCACTCGACGATCTGCACCCAGTCGGTCTCGTCGGCGGTGAGCGCGTCGGCGTGGAGTGCCGCGATGGCGGCCTGGGCCTGGAACTCGCCCAGCCGGTCGCGGGCGAGGGCCGCCTGCAGGATGTCGACGGCCTCGGCGATCGACTCGGTGTCCCACCGGCCGCGGTCCTGCTCGGCGAGCGGCACCAGGCTGCCGTCGGGCGCGGTCCGGGTGGCCCGGCGGGCGTGGTGCAGCAGCATGAGGGCGAGCAGCCCGGCCACCTCGGGGTGGTCGATCGCGGCCGCGAGCTGCCGGGTGAGCCGGATCGCCTCGGCGGCGAGGTCGACGTCGCCGGAGTATCCCTCGTTGAAGACCAGGTAAAGGACCCGCAGCACGGTGGCGACGTCGCCGGGCTGGTCGAACCGCACGCCGGAGACGGTCCGCTTGGCCCGGCTGATCCGCTGCGCCATGGTCGCCTCGGGCACCAGATAAGCCTGGGCGATCTGGCGGGTGGTCAGCCCGCCGACGGCGCGCAGCGTGAGCGCGACCGCGGACGACGGCGTCAGCGACGGGTGGGCACAGAGGAAGTAGAGCTGGAGCGTGTCGTCCGCCGCGGGCGCGGGCCCGGGCGCCGGTTCCTCGTCGACGAGTTCCTCACGCCGGCGGCGGGCGGCGTCCGACCGGGTCGCGTCGAGGAACCGGTGCCAGGCCACCGTGATCAGCCAGCCCTTTGGGTCCCGAGGCGGGTCGACCGGCCAGACGCGGACCGCCTCGACCAACGCGTCCTGCACGGCATCCTCGGCCGCCGCGAAGTTGGCTCCGCGGCGGACGAGGATGCCGAGCACGCTCGGCGTGAGGCTCCGGAGCAGCGCCTCGTTCATTTCAGACGTCACTCCGTGATGGTGGGCGGCTCGGTCAGAAACGGGCGCAGCTCGAGCCACTCGTGGATCGGCTTCCCGCCCGCCCCGGGGGCGGCCGACAGCTCTCCGGCCAGTTCGATGGCGCGCTCGTAGCTGTCGACGTCGATCACCATCCAGCCGGCGATGAGGTCCTTGGTCTCGGCGAACGGGCCGTCGGTGACCGGCGGACGCCCCTCACCGTCGTACCGGACGAACGTCCCCTCGGGGGCGAGCGCCTGACCGTCGACGAACTCGCCGGTGCCTTCGAGCCGGGCCGCGAAGTCGCGCATGTACTGCACGTGGGCCGAGATCTCCTCCGGCGTCCACTGGTCCATGGGCACGTCGTTGACCGCGGCCGGAGCGCCCCGGTAGTGCTTGAGCAGCAGGTACTTGGCCATCGTGTTTCTCCTTGAAGCCGGTGCGACCCATCTTGGTCACGTTCACCCGCGGGGACGGAGCCGGGCACGGATTCTCGACATCACCGCCGGAGTTTGTTTTGACTCTCGTGGCTGAGCCTGGCTGAGCCGTCTCTGTCCGGTTCCGTGGCGTGGCGTGAGGGCGGACCGGAGGGGGAGCACCCGGGTCTGCGAGTGAGCCGCCTCGCGGACTCAGCCGAGCAGTGGGAACCAGCCGGCGGCCTCGCCGAGTACCAGCCGGTCATGCGCGGTCAGCGGGAGCCGCCCGGTGCCCTTCAGCAGATAGTCGGTGTCCGACCAGTCGGCCGGGCGGATCGCCTCGGCACTGAGCAGCCCGTCCAGGGTCGCCACTGCGATGGCCACGCCGTCCGGCTCCGGCTCCGGCGCGCCCGGAAGGTCCACCGTCAGGTCGAGATGGTGCACCACCGCCTCGGTGACCAGGGTGGCGAGGAACTCCGGCACCGCCAGCACGTGACCCTGGGTGGTGAGGTACCCGAGCGGGTCGGCTGCGGCGGCGGCCCGGACCGCCGCCGGTGCGGTGTCGGTCCAGAGCCGGACCACCCCGCGCGGCCGGTCGAAGGCGGCGGCCGAGCGGCGTACCCAGGCGGCGTGCCGCCCCTCGTCCGGATCGCTCGGCGACAGCCAGTAGCTGGCGCCGTCCACGTCGGCCGGCCCGACCACCGGGCTGGCGAGCGTCACCAGGGCCCGCTGGGCGTCCAGGACGAGATGCAGGAGCAGGTCGACGACGAACCAGCCCCGGCAGCGGGTCGGCCGGAGCAGGTCGGCGTCGGCGAGGCCGTCGATGGTCGCGGTGATCCGGTCGTACGCCGCACCGAGCGCTCGCCGCGGCTCCGCCGCCCGGGCGGCCTCACTGCCCGGCGCCGGGGACAGTTCACCGCCCGCCGCCCGGGGCGCATCCACGCCGTCCAGCCGACCCACCCACCTTCGCCGAATGGCCGGATCCCCGGGCCCGGCGACGTACGCCCGCCCGTCGACGACGCGCGAGGTTCGTTGCCGGGCACGGGGATCCGCGAAGACTCCGGTCAGCCGGCCGGTCCGGTGACCGGCCCCGCAGCGGGGGCCGACACCGCGTCCTGCCGGCGGGGCCGGTCAGTCGAAGAAGTCGTTCAGGAAGCCCTTCCGCTTCTTGTTCCGGTAGTGCCCGTGGTAGCCGTAGTGCGGCTGCCCGTGCTGCCCGTACGCCGGAGCCGGCGCCGGCGGGTAGCCGTGGCCGGGCGGTGGCGGCGGCGGTGGCGGTGCGTGGCTCGGACCTCCGTAGGCGGGCTGGTGCGGGGCCGGCGGCGGAGGCGGCGGGTATCCGGCACCCGGCGCGGGGGCGTGCTGCGACGCCGGCGCCTGCTGCTGGCTCCAGTTGGCCTCGGCCTCGAACAGCTTCTCCAACTCGCCCCGGTCGAGGAAGATGCCACGGCATTCGGTGCACTGGTCAACCGTGACGCCGCTGCGCTCGTACTGGCGCATGTCGCCACGACACTTGGGACAGGTCATCTGCATCACTCGACGGTACCCGGTCGAATCACCTAGTTCCCGTCAGCGCGGCCACCACTTCGGCATCGGACACCTCGTGGAAGTCGTCGTAGTAACGGCTGACGGCGCCGAAGTCGGCCGGGCGCTCCGGGCAGACCACCTCGTCGGCGGCGTGGCTGAGCACGTCGTACGCCTGCGGCGCGCCGACCGGGACGGCCAGCACCACCCGCCGGGCGCCCAGTTGCCGGCCGACCCCCACGGCGGCCCGCGCGGTGGCTCCGGTGGCCAGTCCGTCGTCGACGATCACCGCGATCCGGCCGTCCAGCCGCAGCGGCGGCCGGTCCTTCCGGTAGAGCCGCTCGCGCCGTTCCAGCTCGGCGGTCTCGGCCCGCACCACCGCGTCCACCTCCTCCGGGTCCAGCCGGTCGGCGATCTCCTCGTTGAGTACCCGCAGCCCGCCCGGTCCGACGGCACCGAAGGCCACCTCTGGCGCCTCCGGCAGGCCCAGTTTCCGCACCACCAGTACGTCCAGCGGTGCGCCGAGCCGCTCCGCCACCGCCGCGGCCACCGGTACGCCGCCCCGGACCAGCCCGAGGACGACCACGCCCGGGTCGCCGGCGATCGAGGTGAGCCGGTCGGCGAGTGCGGCACCGGCCTCCGCCCGATCCCGATAGGTCGCGTTCATGCCTCAGGTTTACGCCCCGCCGGCCGATCCCGCTCGGCAGACGCCCCAGAAAAGCTCCCAGGAGGGCGTCTGCGACGGTTCCCGGGCAGCGGCCCGGCCATCCTGCCCGGTCCGGCGTGCCGTCGGTCACCTCGACCAGGGCTCCCCCCGGAGGCGCCGACCAGCGCGATGCGGAGCCCGGCGGCACGAACCACCACCGGCGCCACCGGTTCGGCCCGGCCGGCGGGCGGCGGGGTCACCGGAGGCTGCCGAGCTGCCAGCCCAGGGCGGCGGCGCCGAGCCCGGCGGCGAGGGAGGCCAGCACGTTCAGCACCGCCCAGCCGCGTCCGGCCGGCCCGCTCCGGAGTAGCTGCACGGTCTCGTAGCCGAACGTCGAGTATGTGGTGAGGGCGCCGCAGAAGCCGGTGCCGACCAGCGCACCGACCCAGCCCGGCAGGGCGGCAGCGGCGCCGGCGAGCACGCCCAGCACCAGCGAGCCGGCGACGTTGACCGTGAACGTCGCCCACGGCGCGGGGCGGGACCGGCGCTCGACCAGCCAGTTGACCGTGAACCGGCCGACCGCGCCGACCGCGCCGCCGACCAGTACCGCCGCCCAGGTCAGCATCGCCCGACCCGCTGCCCGGTCACGACCGCACCCGGTCCGCCGCCCACATCCCGAGGCGTACCGCGACCAGCGCTCCGGCGAGGGTGCCGAGCAGGTAGCCGACGGCGACGCCGGGGCGGCCGGCGGCGAGGAGTCCCCGGGTCTCCACCGCGTACGTGGAGAACGTGGTGAAGCCGCCGAGGATCCCGGTGCCGAGGAACGGCCGGACCAGCCGGTGCGGGGCGGCGGTGGTGACCAGCCGCATCAGCAGGCCGATCAGGGCGCAGCCGGAGAGGTTGGTGAGCAGGGTCGCCCACGGTACCCCGGTGGGGGCGTGCGGCCAGAGCACCACCAGCCCGTACCGGCCGGCCGCGCCGAGCGCCCCGCCGAGGGCGACCACGGCGAAGACGTCCCAGCCGGGCCGGTTCGGCAGCGCGGGCGGCTCGTCGGGTTCGTCGGGCTCGTGGGGCTGATGGGGCTCCTCGGGTTCGTCGGGCTCGGCGGAGCGGGGCGGATCCACGGGACGGCCGTCGGCATTCACGGGGTGGCCGTCGGCACCGGGGTGCGGCCGGAGTCCGGGGTGTCCTGCGGGGTGCGGGCGAGCCGGAGCGCGGGGACCCAGCAGAGGAAGGCGACCGGATAGAGCAGGTACCCGAACCGGGTCGAGGGCATCAGCAGGATCGCGGCGAGCAGCCCGTACCCGCAGAACAGCGCGGCGGAGGCGGCCGTGCGCGGCGGGCGGCGCAGCAGCAGGACGGCGATCAGCAGACCGGCCGCGACCAGCAGCGCGGCGGCGACCACCCGGCCGGCGGGCAGCGCCTGCGCGATCAGGTACCCCGGGAACGGCGACGCGGCCGGGCTGCGGACCAGGCCGTGGCCGAGCGGGAAGCGCAGCACGTTCTCGACCAGCGCCGCCGAGTCGACGAGCTGGGCCGGGACGAGGGCGACCAGCGGGAGGCCGAGCGCCCCGGCGGCCAGCCGCAGCCCGGTCCGGCGCCCCCGGACTGCGGCGTGCACCAGCAGGACCAGCGCGACCGGCCAGGCGAAGAGTTTCAGTGCCGCCGCCAGCCCGACCGCCAGCCCGGCGCCGACGAAGCGGTCCCGGGCGGCGTAGGCGAGGGCGAGCAGGCAGAGGGCGAGGACCGGCAGGTCGTCACCGCCGGTCGCCAGGGTCAGCGCGCAGACCGGCAGTACCGTCGCGAGCTGCACCGCCCGGACCAGCGCGGCGTCCCGGGCACCGGCCCGCTCCACCGACGGCGCGGTGCGCCCGACGGCGACCGCCGCCGCCGGGCGGCGCAGCAGCAGCACGGCCAGCCCGAGCGCGACGGCGGTCGCCACGGCGAACCAGATCCTGGCGTCCGTCCACCACGCGGTGCCGGCGACGGCGCGGGGCAGACCGAAGAGCGCCATGCCCGGCTGGTACGGGGTGTAGCCGAGTAGCTGCTCTCCACCCGGCAGCGCGGCGATGGCGTCCCGGGTCAGGTACGGCGTGCCGTGGTCGAGCAGCCGGGCGCCGGAGTGCTCGACCACCACCACCTCCTCCTGGGCCCGGTCGAGCCGGCCACCGACCCGCTCGACCGCCTGCCAGACCAGCGGCAGCAGGGCGGTGGCGGCCCAGGTGACGACGGTCAGCCCGCCCCGAGCGGCGGTACCGGCCAGCCGGGAGTCGGGCCGGCGGCGCCGGACGAGGAGTTGACCGAGCACCACGATCGTGCCGAGCAGGTAGCCGACGGCGGCGACGCTGCCCCAGGCCCGGTGCGGCAGGAGTGTGGAGGTGGCTGCGGTGACGGCGGCGAAGCCGGTGGAGAGGAGATAGAGCACCAGGTCGGCGGCGAGCCCCCCGGCGGCCCGGTCGGCCCGGCGCCAGTATCTCCGGCGGTCGGCTGCGGCGGTCTCCAGTTCGTCCGTGGCAGTCACGCGGGCAAGTGTGGCAGACCGCCTGCGGCACGTGCGGTGGTTACGCCGGCAGGTGTGGCAGACGGCCTGCCGCAGGTGGGTTACCCCGGCAGGTGTGGCGGAGGGGGCCTGCGGCGGGTGCGGTGATTACGCCGGCAGGTGTGGCAGGCGCTCGGCGCGGCGCGGCCCGGGCCGGCGGCCGGGGGAGAGCCGGACCACGGCGCCCTCGTCGTGCAGCGCGGGGGCCAGCGTGCCGGGCCGGCCGCCCGCGCCCTGGTGCAGGGCGGCGAGCAGCCGGGCGGCCGGCATCGGTCGGGCGAAGAGGTGACCCTGGCCGGCGGCGCAGCCCAGCTCCCAGAGCGCGCGGCGCTGCGGCTCGCTCTCCACGCCCTCGGCCACCACGCTCAGGTTGAGGCTGCGGCCGAGGTCGACGGTGGACCGGATCACCGCGGTGGCCTCGGCCGAGGTCTCCATCGCGGTGACGAAGCCCCGGTCGATCTTCAATTCGTGTACGGGGATCCGGGACAGCACCGACAGTGACGAGTAGCCGGTGCCGAAGTCGTCCAGCGCGAGCCGGATCCCCGCGTCCCGGAGCTGCCCGAGCACCTGGTCGACCACCTCGAGTTGGCTGAGCGTCAACGTCTCGGTCAGTTCCAGCACCAGCCGGTCCGGCGGCAGGTCGTGCGCCCGAAGCCGGGCCAGTACCGAGCCGGGGAACCGGGCGTCCAGCAGGCTGCGCGGCGAGACGTTGACCGCCACCGGCAGGTCGAAGCCGGCCTCCCGCCAGGTGTTGGCGGCGATCAGCGACTGGTCGAGTACGGCCTCGGCGAATGCCGGCAGCAGCCCGGACCGCTCCACCGTCTCCAGGAACCGGAGCGGGTCGATGGTGCCCCGGGCCGGATGCCGCCACCGGGCCAGCGCCTCGGCGGCCACCACCTCGCCGCTGCCGAGGTCGACGATCGGCTGGAAGTTGACGGTGAACTCGTGGTCGGCCACCGCCCGGGGCAGGTCGCCGCCGAGCGAGAGCCGCCCGAGGTCGGCGGTGTCCCGGGCCGGGGCGTACGTGGCGATCCGCCGTCCGGCCCGCTTGGCCTGGTACATCGCCACGTCGGCGCGGCGCAGCAACTCGGTCATCCCGCCGCTGCTGGGCGCGACCGCGATGCCGCCGCTGGCCTCGACGCTGATCCGCATCCCGTCCAGTTCGATCGGCTCGTGCAACGCGGTGAGCAGCGCCTCGGCCCGGTGCGCGGCGACCGCCGGGGCCGGCAGGCCGTGGAAGAGCACCGCGAACTCGTCGCCGCCGAGCCGGGCGACGAGGTCCTCACCGTGTACGGCGCCGCGCAGCCGCTCGGCCACCCGGATCAGTACCCGATCGCCGGCCGCGTGCCCGAGCGTGTCGTTGACCTCCTTGAAGTGGTTGAGGTCGATCAGCAGCAGCGCGACGACACCCTCGGTGCGGCGCTGGCCGAGCTGGCAGGCGCCCCGATCGAGCAGGTGTCGCCGGTTCGCCAGGCCGGTCAGCGCGTCGTGCGCGGCGGCGTGTGCGTGTTCCTCGGCCACCCGGTTCAGCTCGGCGTACGCGGACGCGTTGCGGACCGCCGTGCAGAGCGCCGACGCGAAGGTGCGCAGGGTGTACTGCTCGCGCTCGGAGAGCTTGACCGGCCCCCGGAAGCGCAGCCGCAGCATCCCGACGTGGCTGCCGTCGTAGCCCTTCATCTCTATCGGGATGACCGAACCGTTGACCGTCGAGGGCTGGCTGGCGAGGCCGTCGTGGGTGATGGCCTCACTGCTGCCCCTGACGGTGCGCCGGCTCTCCTGCAACTCCACTTCGACCTCGTCGGCGGAGAACAGGTTGGCGGCCTGTGACACGGCGGTGTGCAGTACGGCGTCGATGTCGACGACGTTGAGCGCATCGGTCGTGTGCGCCAGGTCCTGCCAGGCCTGCCGCTCGGCCCGGGCCCGCACCCGCGTCGAGTACGCCAGGTGCAGGCTGAGCGCCAGCGGCGGCATGGCCACCAGCAGCCAGGGCTCGACCCAGAGGAGGATCAGCGTGAAGACGGCGACGACGAACCGCACGCCGAAGCCGGCGAGTCGCAGATCCCAGTTCGTCGCGAAGTGTCGGAGCACATTCGTCCGGGCCGCGAGAGCGATCACCGGTATGCCGAGTGCTTCGTCGAGCAGCGCCGCGACGGCGTAGGCCGCGGCGAGTGGGGCGATCAGGTTCTGTAGTTCGTCCGGTGGCCAAGACCAGCCAAAGAGCATCAGGGTCATGCCGGCCCCGGCTGCCACCAGCATGTTCTTGCTGACAGTGAAAATCGTCTTAATCGAGGAAACCCTCATGATCCTCGTTGCGATTGTCACACCGAGACCGGTGCAGAGCACGACCCAGGAAGTGGGCGCCAAGGCGACACCTATGATGATGGCGGTCTCGACCCATGCGGTTGCGTGAGTCGTCGACCTGATCCGAATTGGAGCTTTGACGGGGAGGCTGATCGTCAGCGTCACGATCAGCAGCGCCACGGTGAGCAGTTGATCGCCTGACCTCGGCGGGTTACCGATGGTCTCGATCAGCGCGAGGGCGGCCACGACCGCGGCGGAAACAGCGACGAGACCGACGAGCAGCAACAGCCGCTGATCGGTCCCGTTGTCGTCTCGCTGTGTCTGACTCACGCCGATTCCTGTGTCGCCAAGACCTGGTGGTCTGTAACGGTAGCAACCTTCTGGGTGCTCAGCGTGATGACTGTATCGCTCTCAGAGCCACTCGTTGCCGCGCATGCCGACGCCTCCATCTGAATGCATCCGAGTCACACCCGAACGTGCGGAATGTTCCCTTGCTTGCCGGTCTCAATCGCGAGATGGGTGAAGCTTAGGGGACTACGACAGGGTTAGCGACGATAAATGTCGCTATGCTCAGTATTAGCCAACCGGCGCCATATTCGTCACGCTCTGTCCATATATGGGAACTGTGAGCGGCCAGCGTGGCTGGCGAACTGAGGTTAGGGAGTGAACGTGCTCGGCTTCCCTCCGGGATACCCGCTTCCACGCGTGCAGTGGAAGGTCTGATCCAGTGGTCGCGGGAATCGGGTCGTTCGGCCTCGGCGGCTGGCGATGCGGTCGACCGGTGTGGTGCACTCCACGTGATTGGCGTCGAGTCTCGGCCAAACCGACCATGAGTCTCCATCGGCTGACCTGGTAGAACTCGGTTCGTATCGATCCGCTGACTCTAGGTGCGGGTCGCCGCTGCAAATGTAAGCCTGGATGATTGGGTTCATTGCGGGTGAATTCGGTCCGCCCCAGTCGCCGTCAGGAGAATGACGCCAGTGAATGTGACCCGGACTGATCGGTAGACTGCATTGGGTAAATGCTCAACTCGTCCTTTTTGTACGATTTGGGGCCGTCGATGGTTGAGATCCAGCTTCTCGGACCGTTGCAGGTCGTCGCAGACCCGAAGCCGTTATCGGTCGGTACGCCGAAGCAGCAGGCCGTGTTGGCGATGCTGGCGATCCGGCCGGGACGGATGGTCACCTTGGAGGAGTTGATCGACGAGCTGTGGCCGGAGGCAGCACCGGCCTCGGCGGTGGCGAACGCTCGCGGCTACGCGGCGAGCCTTCGACGGGCCCTCGACCAGGTGGATTCAACGAGGGGCCTGCTGGCCCGATGCGGTCCCGGCTACCAGTTCCGGGTACGACCCGACGACGTCGACCTGCTCAGCTTCGAGGCTGAGTGCGGGCGGGCCGACGAGGCTCTCGCCAGTGGGGACCTGTCGGGCGCGGACGACCTGCTCCGCCCGGCCGAGCAGCGGTGGCGCGGACCGGTGTTGTCGGGAGTGCCGCTCGGACCGGTGTTGTCGGCCCGCCGGACGACGGCAATCGAGCAGCGGCTCGGGCTGGTTGAGCAGCGGGCCGAGTTGTGCCTGGCCACAGGCCGGCCTCGCCAAGCCATCCGCTACCGCACTGGTCACACTGCTACGGCAACTCGGCGTACCAGCGGGTCGGATTCCCGCCGAGCTTGATCACCGAATCGCCCTGTGGCGGTCGGAACTTGGCGCCCGGCGGGCCGTTGTCGTCCTGGACAACGCCGGCGGCAGGGATCAGATCGAGCCGCTGCTGCCTTCCGCGCCCGGCGCACTGGTTTTGGTGACGAGTCGTCGTCGGTTGCTTGCCAGTGACGGGATCCCACCTGAATCGCTGGCCGTCCTCGGCGAGGGCGATTCGGTCGAGTTGCTGGCACAGGCTGCCGGGTGGGATCGGCTACGGGCCGAACCAGAGGCCGCCGCAACGGTGGTACGCCGATGCGGCTATCTCCCCCTGGCGATCCGGCTGGCAGGTGCCCGCTTGGCCCACCGACCCGGCTGGAAAGTGGCGGACCTGGCGCAACGACTCGACCAGAGCGGCCATGCGCTCGGCGAGCTTTTCGCAGAGGACCGAGACGTCGCCGCCGTGTTCGCCCTGTCGTTCGAACCTCTACGAGAGCCGGTACAGCGAGTATTCCGGCTGCTTGGACTGTATCCCGGCGAACACTTCGGACCGGGTGCAGTGGCCGCGCTGGCTGACCTGTCACTGGCTCAGGCGAGGCTCGTACTCGACGAGCTCGTTGACCGTCATCTGGTGGAAGAACCCCGGGCGGGCCGGTTCCGACTACACGATCTTCTACGTGATTACGCCGAGCAACTGGGTAAGGGCGCATTTGAACCGGCCGAACGGCAGGTGGTGATTCGACGTCTGCTCGATCATTACCTGCACCTGGCCCTCGTTGCCACCCGTACGTTGGAACCGTCTCGACTGGCGGATCAATTAGGACTGGATCAGCCGATGCGGCCTGACCTGATCACCGCATACTGTCCCGTTGGCCAGGAGTGGCTCGAGGATGAGCGGAGTAATCTACGCTGCCTGATCCGCGTCGCAACTGAAGGCGGGCATCTGGACGAGGCGTGGCGACTGGCTCGAGTGGCGTGGCGATTCTATTTCATGCGTGGATATCATGATGACATTCTGGAAACGCATCGCCACGCCCTGGAGGCGGCGGATCGACTCGGCAATTCTGCGGCGATTGCGACCATTCATAATTATCGGGCGTATGCCTGGCTTCGGATTGGCAACCCGCAGCGGGCGCTGCGAGATCTGGGGCGGGCGATCCAGGTACTCCAGCCGAGGCGCGTCGGCACTGGGAGCGGGCGTTGGCGATCTTCCGGCGCATGGGCGTTCCAGAGCGCTTCGAGGTCGAGCGTCGCCTCGCCAGGCTCCCCGATCCTGCCAAGTGAACCCCTCCCAGGGCGGCAAAAGAACCGGCTGGCGTCGACGCCCCCGAGCCTTCGCCAGCGGGATGAGGGTGAAGTGCGGGTCGGGTAGCCGCGTCGTGCAGCACCCACGACAGGTAAGCGAGACCCGCTCCTTCACTCGCCGGCCGATTGCTGTGACGGTGGCAATGCCGGCGCGGGTTGCGGGGGCGTACTCTGCCGGCGAGGCAGCCGGACGCCTGGCCGTCTCGCCGGGTCAGGGCAGCTCGGCTACAACGCGGCCGGCGTGGTCCCGAGCGACGACCGCAGTGATGTCCGACAAGGTCATCCCGTGCGTTTCTGGTCCACTGCGGGGGAGCCAGACGGCGTAGGCACCTATCTGACGGTGGTCCCCGGTCGGCAGTTGCCGAACCTCGCCGGTCACTGTGACGCCGAACATGCTCACATCCACGGTGGCGACAGTGCCTCTGACGGTGCCGACCAACAGCAGTCTCCGGGAGTCCGGGTCCATCGGAGCCACCTGCGGAAGCGGCTTGGAGGACAGGGCCGGAGGGCCGTCGCGGAGCAGCGTGTCAGGTGCCCGGTCACAGTAGGTGTGCTCGTTCTCCTGACCGGGACGTCGAAGCTGGACAGGTCTGGCCGCCATGACGCAAAGGAGCCGCTCCGACAGCCAGGCAAAGGTCTCCCAGCCCTGAATCTCGTGCTCGAGGCGGACCGGCTTGCCCGAGGATGGTGCGTGTTTCTCGATCAAGGGCGCTTCCGTCGGGCGGGATGACGGCGGTAGGTGTTGGGGCTCGCCACAACCCTGTAATGCAACCCCTGCGACCACGATGATGGAGAGAGCTACCCGGAGTTTCGTCAGAATGGATGGACCATCCTGCTGGTGGCGCTTCACCCTGGCCTTCTCCTTCTCCATGTCCTCATCATCCCAGATGCGAAGCGTTCGTAGTAGCCCTTAGCGGCGGACGGCGCCGACACAGCGACGCCGTCCGCCATGCTGCCTACAACTATCATGATGGCACTGAGGAAATCTGCTGATTCCTTCTCGTGCGTCTGTTCTCGTCAGCAGCCAGAACCTGCTCTAACAAAAGCAGCGGTAGGCCCATCCGACCTGGTATTCCATTCCGATGGTGTCGACATACGAAGGCACCCGGAGCGTGCTGGCGCCCGAGGCGGAACGGAGATCGCTGGATCCGCCTATGCTGGCGCCTTCCCATTGCACCCGGTGATGCCACTGGTCCCAGGTGACGGCCCATCGATCGTCACAGAGCGGGACCTGGTACGAAAGTTCGATGATCCGTGCCAGAGAGATAGTGAACTGCCGACAGTTGTCCCCATCCCGGTTAGCGGACGGTGCTGCCTCGATGATCTCACCCTCGAAAGCGTTCCAGAAGATCTCCGAGTAGCCAGCGTTGAGCTCCTTGCCTCCACTAAGGGCATTGGTTCCCCAGCCACGGGCGGTTCCGGATCCCGCGACGTACCATGCGTCCGCGTCCTGAGCCTGTACGTCGTAGAGCTTGTAGCAGCCCGACCATTCGAACTCGGGATCGGGTTGAACCTCCTCGCTGTAGACGCAGCCCGAAGCGTAGATGGGAGGCTCTGCGTCCAGGGTCGCGCCACCCTGTTGGGTCATGCGTCGGGCGGCCGCGGGAGAGTAGCCTGCGGCGAGGGCTTCGGCGTACACGCTCCGGCCCGCGGCGCGGTACTTCTGTACGGCATCGGGCGCTGGTCTGCGGCTGCCCAACGGATCGATCACTCGTACCGACCGCTTGACCGTCCGCTGCTCTCCGGTCCGATCGGGCGCCTGCTCAACCGAGCCGCTAAAGACGACCTTGGCGCCGGCCGAGGCCACGACGGTGACTCCATCCTCGTATCGCAAGCGGACTACGGAGCCCTGGAACAATTGCTCTGACGAGAGAAGTGCGGGCTTCCACTCCACAGCTGGCTCGGTGGGCGCACCCTGTGCCGGCCCCGTCATCACGAGTGATGCGGCCCCACGACGTACCTCGGCTCTGCCGGGCGGACTCGGGACCGACTCGCTAGGCTCGCGGACGTGACCGAGTCCGCGCACCTCACCCACGTCGACTCCGCCGGATCGGCCCGGATGGTCGACGTCTCCGCCAAACCGGTCTCGGTGCGCCGGGCCGTCGCCGCCGGCCGGCTGCGTACGACGGCCGAGGTGGTCGAGCTGCTGCGCCGGGACGGGCTGCCCAAGGGCGACGCCCTGGCCGTCGGCCGGCTCGCCGGCATCATGGGCGCGAAACGCACCCCGGACCTGATCCCGCTCTGCCATCCGATCGCGCTGCACGGCGTCACCGTCGACCTGGAGCCCGGCGAAGACACGGTCGAGATCACCGCGACGGTCCGGACCGCCGACCGGACCGGCGTCGAGATGGAGGCGCTGACCGCCGTGGCCACCGCCGGGCTCGCGCTGATCGACATGGTCAAGGCCGTCGACCCGGCGGCCTCGATCGAGGGGGTACGCGTGCTGCGCAAGGAAGGCGGCAAGACCGGCGACTGGACTCGACCGGCGGACCGGCCGTGATCCGGGCGAGGGTGGTGGTCGCCTCCAACCGGGCCGCCACCGGCGTCTACGCCGACACCAGCGGCCCGCTGCTGGTCGAGGGACTGACGAAGCTCGGCTGCCAGGTCGACGAGCCGGTGGTGGTACGCGACGGCGACCCGGTCGGCGCCGAGTTGCGCCGCGCGGCGGCCGAGGGCGTCGACGTGGTGCTGACCAGTGGCGGCACCGGCATCAACCCGACCGACCGGACCCCCGAGGTGACCCGGGCCCTGCTCGACTACGAGATCCCCGGCATCGCCGAGGCGATCCGGGCGCACAGCCGGGACAAGGTGCCGACGGCGGCGCTCTCCCGTGGCCTGGCCGGCGTACTCGGCCGGATGCTGGTGGTCAACCTGCCCGGCTCCACCGGCGGCGCCAAGGACGGTCTCGCCGTACTCGGGCCGATCCTGGGGCACGCCGTCGACCAGCTCCGGGGCGGCGACCATCCGCGTACCGACTGAACTGCACCGCGCAGCGTCGGGCCGCGACGATAGGCTCGTACGGTGAACGTGAGGAGCGCGCAGCAGCGGACCGGACGCGTGGGTGGGTCGGCGTGAGCACCGAGACCGCCGTCGCCACCGATCCGCCGACCGTCCCGCCGACGCTGAGCTGGGCGCAGGCCCGGTCCCGGGTCTACGAAGCCGGCCTCGCCGCCGCACCGGAGCCGGTCGCCCTGCCGGTCGCCGAGGCCGACGGCCTGACCCTGGCCGAGCCGCTGACCACCCTCACCGACCTGCCCGCCTTTCCGACGGCGAGCGTGGACGGCTGGGCCGTACGCGGCACCGGGCCGTGGCGGATCGTTGGCCGGGTCCTCGCCGGCGGCACCCCGGCACCGCTGGTCGAGGACGACACCGCCGTCGAGATCGCCACCGGTGCGATGCTGCCGGGCGGCGCGGCCGGAGTGCTCCGGGTCGAGGAGTCGAGGCGTACCGCCGACGGGCTGGTCGCCGGCACGCTGCGGTCGGCGCCGGAGTGGCGCGCTCCCGGCGAGGAGGCGCACTCCGGCGAGGAGCTGTTGCCGGCCGGTACCCCGGTCGACCCCGGCGTGATCGGGCTCGCCGCGTCGTGCGGCTACGACACCCTCCGGGTCCGTCGGGCGCCCCGGGCCTCCCTGATCATCTTCGGTGACGAGCTGCTCACTGCCGGCCGCCCCGGCGCCGGCCGGGTACGCGACTCGCTCGGCCCGGCCGTCCCCGCCTGGCTACGCCGGTACGGCTGCGCCATCACCGCCGCCGACGTGGTCGGTCCGGTGGCGGACACCCTGGAGGCGCATGTCGAGGCGCTCCGCCAGGGTCTCGGCACCGCCGACCTGGTCTGCACCACCGGCGGCACCATGCACGGGCCGGTCGACCACCTGCACCCGGCCCTGCGCGAGCTGGGCGCCGAATACGTCGTCAACACCGTGGCGGTACGCCCGGGCTTTCCGATGCTGCTCGCCCGGGTGACCGGGCCGGACGGCCGGGTCCGGTTCGTCGCCGGGCTGCCGGGCAACCCGCAGTCGGCGATCGTCGCGACCGTCTCGCTGGTCGCTCCGCTGCTGGCCGGGCTGCGCGGCCGGGCGATGCCGGAGCTGCCCCGGGTGACGCTGGCCGAGCCGGTGGCCGGACGGGGTGACTTCACCCATCTGGCGCTGGTCCGGGTGGACCCCGCCGCCAACACCGCCGTTCCGGTCCGGCACGTCGGCTCGGCGATGCTGCGCGGGCTGGCGGGCGCGGCCGGGTTCGCCGTCATCGCCCCGGGCACCAAGGGCGAGCCGGGCGACCGGGTGCCGGTCGTACCGTTGCCGCTGCTGCCCGGAGAGCGCCCCGAGCGAGGAGTGTGAGATGAGCGTACGGAGCGAGCCGGCCGTCGGGACCGGAGCCGTGCCGCCGAGCGGCCGGCTGCACACCACCGTCGGCACCGCCCCGCTGGACCTTGCCTTCCACGAGTCCGTGGTCGCCGACGCCGCCGCCGGTGCGGTGGTCTCCTTCCAGGGCGTGGTACGCGATCACGACCATGGCCGCTCGGTGCTGCGGCTGGAATACGAGGGCCACCCGAGCGCCGCCGACGTGCTGCGGGAGGTGGCCGCCGAGATCGCGGCCGATCCCGACGTACACGCGGTGGCGGTCTCGCACCGGCTCGGCCCGCTGGAGATCGGCGACGTGGCCCTGGTGGCGGCGGTGAGCACTGCGCACCGGGCGGCGGCCTTCGCGGCCTGCGCGCGGCTGGTCGACGAGGTCAAGGCCCGGTTGCCGGTGTGGAAGCGGCAGCTCTTCGCCGACGGCACCGAGGAGTGGGTGAACTGCCCCTGACCGGTCCGCGAGCGCGGCGGGCCGGCGAGTTACCGCTGGCCCGCGAGCCGGCGAGTTACCGCTGGCCCGCGAGCCGGCGAGTTACCGCTGGCCCGCGAACCGCCGGTCGAGACGGCCGTGCTCGGGATAGAACGCCGGCTCGGCGCCGGGCCGCCACGGCAGTGCGGCGACCAGCAGGATGATCGCCAGGGCCAGGGAGTTCTCCATCAGGGCGCCGAAGAAGCCGTCCTGGTAGTGCGACACCTCCGGCAGTTGGTGCTCGTACGGCCAGATCGGTGAGATCAGGAAGAGCAGGTAGAGCCCGACCGCTGCCATGCCGTGCCGCAGGCCGGTCAGGGTGGGGAACCAGATCGGCGCGCGCAGCCCGGTCATCCCGGCCGGGCCGGTGCCGGCCGTCGACAGTGGAGGACGCGGCCCCGGACCCCGGCTGGCCGTCCGGCGTCGGCTCGCGGCGTCGGCGAGGATCACGATCGCCGGGATCACCCAGACCAGGTGGTGCGACCAGGAGATCGGGCTGATCACGTTGGTGGTGAGCCCGACCAGGGTGAAGGCGGTCAGTTCGTCGCCGTCGGCGTGCGAGTGCGAGGCGCGGGACAGCCCCAGTGCCAGCAGCAGCATCGCGAACGCGAGCCAGAGCAGGGTGGGGGTCTCGATCGAGTCGTACAGCCGGGCGAGCACCCCGGCCAGCGACTGGTTCGGCGTCATGTCCGCCGCGCCGACCCGTTCGGTCTGCCAGAGCACCGACATGAAGTAGGTGGTCGACTCGCGACCGGCGATCGCGAAGGTGCCGACGGTGACGGCGATCCCGGTGCCCACCGCGGTCATCGCGGCCCGCCACTGCCGGGTGATCAGCAGGTAGACGACGAAGAGCGCCGGAGTGAGCTTGATCGAGGTGGCCAGGCCGATGCCGACTCCGGCCCAGGCGCCGCTGAAGAAGAGTCGGCGCAGCGGGCCGTCACCGGCGGTGATCCGGCTGCCACGCCGGGCCCGCCAGCGCAGCGCCACCAGGTCGGCCATGACGAGACCGAAGAGCAGCAGGTTGACCTGGCCGTAGCCGAGCGTCTCCCGGGCCGGCTCGATGGCGACCGCCATCGGCACGGCGAGACCGAGAGTGAACCAGAGCGACCAGCCGAGCCGGTCGGTGATCGGCTTGAGCAGCGCGGCGAGCACGATCGCCAGGGTCGCGACGCTGGCGACGATGTTGATCCAGCCGGCGAGGCCGAGCGGGATGCTCGCCATCGGCAGCATGACCAGACCGGCGAAGGGTGGATAGGTGAAGCCGAGGGTGGTCCTGGGTGCGATGAAGTCGTAGAGCTCGTGTCCGCCCGCCCACCAGACCACCGCACCGTGGTAGATCTTCATGTCGAAGAAGTTGTACGGCCGTCCGAACGTGGCGATGGCGAGCCACGCGGCGTAGCAGACGACGGCGACGATGCCGATCCGTACGACTGCTCGACGGTCGATTCCACGAGCAAAGCGGCGGACTGGGGCGAGGCGGCCTAGCCGTCTTTCGACGGTCGCCGGCATGGCGTGGCCACCCCCGTACCAATGTCGGTCTTCCGCCCAGGTCCTCCAGGGAGCCTAGAACGGTGGGTCACTCGAGTGCCTCCTGCGTTATGCGACCGTGTCCGATCCCACACTGGTTCGCGACATTTCCACCGCGTTAACGCAGCGAGTGCGGTTCAGGTGATTCACAGCTGCTCAGTCAGGTGAAACTAGCATATGTCCGGCATGGACCGTGGCCCGATCGGCGATCCCGCAGCCCCCCGGCAGACCGGGAACCGCCCCTCGGGAACAGTGCCCCCGGTCGGGGCGGTTCGGCGCTCAGCCAGGCAGCTTCCGGGCCGCCGTCGCGGAGCGTACGGCGATCCGCGCGTCACGGCGAGCGGTGCGCACCGCCCGGCGTACCCGTCGACGGCCGCCACCCACCGCGTGGCTGGTCCGCCAGCCCAGGCCGGGCCGACCCTCGGTGTCGGCGGCCGCGAGCAGCAGCCCGCCCATCAGCCCGAGGTTCTTCATGAAGTGGATCTGATGGAGCCGCCGCTGTGCCGGGTCGTCCTGCTCCCAGAACGGGTGCCCGGCGATGGTGGTCGGCACCAGCGTGCCGGCCAGCAGCCCTGCGGCCGGCCGGGTGAAGTGCCCGGTGGCCAGCAGCAGCCCGCCGAGGAGCTGGGCGGCACCGTTGATTCGGACCAGACTGGCCGGATCGGTAGGGATCCCCTCGTGGATGCCCTGCAACAGCGGGGCGACCTTGCCCGTCACCCGCTTCGCCCGGTCCACGTGCAGTTCGGGATTGGCCACGGCGCGGGCGCCGCTGACCACGAAGATCGTGCTCAACAGGGTACGGGCCACGGTGCGTACGGGTTTCATGGGTTCAAGTCTTACCCGTCCGCGCCATGTTTCACCCGCCGAAGTGGGAGACTGGACGGCGCGGTCGCGGTACCGTCACGAGCTGTGACGACTGTGCGGCTCCGCGCAGAGGGCCCCGCCGACGCCGTGGCGATCCGTCAACTGGTCGCCGAGGCGTTCGCCAGCCCAGAGCGCCGGCTGCCCCCGGAGGTGCAGCTGGTCGAGGCGCTGCGGGTCACCGACGCCTGGCTGCCCGAGCTGTCCATGGTGGCCGAAGTCGACGGCGAGCTGGTCGGCTACGCCCTGCTGAGCCGGGTCGAGGTGTGGCCGGGCGGAATCCCGGCGCTGGCGCTCGGCCCGGTGGCGGTGCGGCCCGCCCGGCAGCGCCGAGGCTACGGCCAGGACGTCGTCCGGGCCGGACTCGACGCCGCCGCCGAACTCGGGGAGCGCCTGGTGGTGGTGCTCGGCAACCCCGCCTACTACCGCCGGTTCGGTTTCGAGCCGGCGGCCCGGTTCGGGCTGACCAGCCCGTGGTCGGGGCTGGGTGATCCGTGGCAAGCGCTGGTGCTGCCGTCGGTGGACGGCTCCGACGGCGCGGTGCCGAGCGGCGACGTGACCTTCCCGCCACCCTGGTCACAGGTCTGAGGCTCGCCGGCCCGGTGGGCGGCGCCGGTCGCGGACGCGCCGGGCGGCGCCGGTCAGGCCGGCTGGGTGCGCAGGTACCGGCCGAAGTGCGGGACCGTGAAGGCCACCGTGCCGCGCTCGCCCGAGTAGATCAGCCCCTTCTTGATCAGCGCGTCCCGGGCCGGCGAGAGGCTGGCCGGCTTGCGCCCGAGCGAGCGGGCGATCTCGGCGGTGGAGACGGCGGCGTCCATGTCGTCCCGGGGACCGCCCCCGGTGCCGTTGTCGCCGTCCGGCGCCTCGACCAGGGAGAGCGCCGCCATCGCCCGCATGTACTCCCGTTCCGCCGGGGTCGCCCGCTCGAAGCGGGAGCCGAAGAACCCGACCGCCAACTCGGCCTCGGCCTCGGGCGCGGCGACCCGGACGTCGGCGGCGGTCACCGGTGACCGGGGCGCGGAGTCCCAGGTGGCCTTCCCGTACGCCTGGACGAAGTACGGATAGCCGCCGGACTTCTCGTAGAGCAGGTCGAGGGCCTTCGGCTCGTACTCGACCTGCTCCCGGGCGGCGGGGGCACAGAGCGCCTGGTCGGCGGCGATCCGGTCCAGCCGGTCGATCCGCTGGTAGCGGAAGAGTCGCTCCGAGTAGGACTTGGCGGCGGAGAGTACGGCCGGCAGGTGCGGCAGCCCGGCGCCGACCACGATCAGCGGTGCGCCGAGCTGGGACAGCTCGTGGCATGCCGCGCAGAGCCCGGAGACGTCTTCTGGACCGAGGTCCTGCATCTCGTCGAGGAAGACCGCGACCCCGGTGCCGACGTCGGCGGCGACCTCGGCCGCGTCGGTGAAGAGTTCGACGAGGTCGATCTCGATGTCGCCGGAGTCGGCCCGGCCGCTCGCCGCCGGTACGTCGATGCCGGGTTGCCATCGGTCCCGCAGCCGGGTCGTCCCGCCACCCCGCCCCGATCCGGGCGGAGCCGAACGCAGCGCGAACGCCTTGAGTACGCCGAGGAAGTCGTCGATCCGGTCGGGTGCCCGATGCCGGGGAGCCAGTTCCCGGATCGCCATGTGCAGGGCGGCGGCCACCGGGCGGCGGATCGACTGGTCCGGCCGGGCCTCGATCTTTCCCGTACCCCACAGCCGGTTGATCGCCTGGGAGCGGAGCGTGTTGAGCAGTACCGTCTTGCCGACTCCGCGCAGGCCGGTGAGGACCAGGCTGCGTTCCGGGCGGCCCCGGGCGATCCGCTCCAGCACGATGTCGAAGACCTCGAGTTCGCGCCCCCGCCCGGCGAGTTCGGGCGGGCGCTGGCCGGCGCCCGGCGCGTACGGGTTGCGGACCGGATCCACGTATCGCACGCTATCGGGCCGTCTAGCCGGGGCGCTAGACATCCGTAGATCGGGGTACTCGTGTCGCGCTTCGGGTAGGGCGGGCTGGCAGCGCGGATGGCGATCGCCGAGCCGGAGGCCGGCCCGGGCTGTGGCCGCGCAGAGGCGTCGCGGGTTGTCGCGCAGAGGCGTCGCGGGCCCTCGGGCAGAGGCGTCGTGGGGCGTCGAGCAGAAACTAGGACCGTCTAGCGCAGATGCTAGACGGTCCTAGTTTTGCCTACCGAAGTGAATCCGTGCTGGTCAGCGTCGCTTCAGGCAGAGGACGAAGTCGCCCAGGTCCAGCGGATCGTCCTGTACGTAGTTGGCGTCCGCCTCCGGCGAGCCGAAGATCGGGTCGTCCTCGCACTGCTTCGCGTCGGTGGTGAACGGGATCCGGGACAGCACCTCGTAGGTGCCCGGTCCACACGGCACCTTGCGGAGTTCCGGGTCTTCGTCGGTACCGTCGTTGACCAGGCAGTCGCCCTTGACGTACCGCTCGGACGAACTCGACGGGGTGCTGGCGGGGCGGCTCGGGGTGGACCGCGCCGAACTGGTCGGAGCGGGAGCTCCGATGCCCGGGCCGGAGTCGTCACCGGACTGGTCGACCGCCCACCAGATCCCGACGCCCCCACAGACGCAGAGCAGCAGCAACACGATGCCGCCGACGATGAGGGCGATCTTCAGCCCGCTGCCGGACTTCGGCGGGGTGCCGGCCGGGCCAAGCGGCGCACCCGGCGGGCCGTACGGGGCACCCGGCGCACCGGGCCCGCCCGGAGGCTGGTACGGACCTCCGCCGTACGGTGCGCCGGGCGGACCGGACTGCGGCTGGTCGGTCGCTCCCGGGTACCCGGGCTGGTACGCCCCGCCACTGGACGGCGGCTGCCCCCACTCGGGACCCGGTCCGCCGCTGGTGGGCGGCTGCGGCTGTTCCCAGGCCGGATTCGGTCCGCCGCCAGACGGTGGCGGGCCCCATGCCGGGCTCGGTCCGCCGCTGGGGGGCGGTTGTCCCCAGGCGGGGCTCGGTCCGCCGCTGGACGGCGGTTGCCCCCAGGCGGGGCTCGGTCCGCCGCTGGACGGCGGTTGCCCCCAGGCGGGGCTCGGTCCGCCGCTGGACGGCGGTGGGGCCCACTCCGGACCCGAGGGCGGCTGGCCCCACCCCGGGCTCGGCGCGTCGCTCGGCTGCCCAGGCCCGCCGACCGGCGGCGGGTAACCGGCCGGTGGATAGCCCGGAGCAGGTGGATAGCCCGGAGCAGGTGGTGGCGGCGGATAGCCGGCATCCGGGGCCGGAGGATAGCCGGGGTTCGGCGGCGGGGTGCCCGGTGGTGGGGGTGGATCGCCACCGGCGGGCGGGCCCGACGAGGGGGACCGGTCCGGGTCTTCGGGCTGCCCTCCGGCAGGCGTTCCGTAAATCGACATGCTTCTCCAGGGTCGGGCGCGCGCTCCGGCTGCGTTACGGAAACCTGGGATGGCTGGCGCAGGGGTCGGGGTGGGCGCGGATCGTACGCGGCAGGTCGCTCGGACCTCCGCTCATCTCATCGGAGTGCCGGGTGGCGGCACCCCGGGAGCTATCGTTTCCGAAGACAGAGCACGAAGTCCAGTTCGTCCAGCTCGCTGTTGAAGAAGTAGAAGTTCGTGTAGTTGCGTACCTCGGCACATTTGGTCTTGGCGTCCTGGGCACCGGTGGTGGCGCCGTTGTAGCGGGCGAGCACCTCGTAGGTCTGCGGCCCGCAGTTCGTGATGGCCAGCTTCGGCGTCGCCTCCGTACCCTCGTTCCGGACGCACTGACCAGCCTTGACGAACCGCGCGTCGGTAGCCGGTGCGGCCGGCGCGGTCGTCGGGGCCGGCTCGGCCGGCAGGCTGGCCTGGTTGGCCGGCTCCTCGGTCTGCTCGGTAGCCGACCGCTGGGCGTCCGGCGTCGGCTTGTCGCGGTTGAGCAGGTAGACGCCGATCGCCGCACCGCCGAGGACCAGTACCGCCAGCCCGACCAGGACGGCGACGAAGGCCCGGTTGCCGCGCCCCTTCGGCATCGGGTCCGGTGTCGAGGTGGACCATGACGGGTCCGCGGCTGGCGTCGCCCACACCGGGTCGGCGTCGGACGCGGTCCAGCCGCCCGGCGGCGGAGCGTACGGCGCGGACCCGCCGGAGTGGTGCGGCGGCGAAGCGTGGCCGACGTCGTGCCGCCGGGTCGGTGCATAGCCGGCGCCAGGCGCGCCCGAGGTCGGCGCCGCGCCGGGCCCGGCCGGCCCGGGATATCCGGCCGGATAGCCGGGGTGGCTGACCGGGGAACCGGGGCCGCCCGGCGGCGCCGACGGCTGTCCACCTCCCCAGTGCCCCGCCCCGCCCGACTGGTCCTGCTCGCCCCAGGGGTCGACCGGCTGGCCGTACTCGTCGGTGGTCTGCCGGTCCGGGTCATTCCACGGCTGCGACGGACCGGGGTACGGTCCGCCGGGCGGTCCGTAGTTGGCCATCGACTGTCCTCCTGGTACGGCTCGGTGAGAGTCTCGCCACTCGCCTGGGACGAGTCTGCTGTGGCCACCGTAGCGTGACCCCCCGATGACCTCACCTCCCGGAAGCGCGCCAACCTCGCCGGCCGGGGCCGCCCCGGTCGGGCCGGAATCGGTCGCCCGGGTCGAGTCGGAACGCGCCGCCCGGGTCGAGTGCGCGGAGACGCCGGCCGGTCCGGTCGACCGGCCCGCCGTGCCGGCCGGTCCCGCCCCGGCGCCGCCGACCCGCTCGGCGCTGATCTGGGTCGCGCTGGGCATCGTCTACCTGGTCTGGGGCTCCACCTACCTTGGCATCCGGGTCACCGTGGAGACACTGCCACCGCTGCTGTCGGCGGCCGCCCGGTTCGTGGTCGCCGCCGGGGTGCTGGCGGTGGTACTGCGGCTGTGGCGCGGCCCCGGCGTACTGCGGGTGACCCGGCGCCAACTGGGCAGCACCGCGCTGGTCGGCGTACTGCTGCTGACCGGCGGGAACGGGCTGGTGGTGCTGGCCGAGTCGGGGCCGCCGTCGGTCGCGGTCCCCACCGGAGTCGCCGCGCTGCTCGTCGCCATGGTGCCGCTGCTGGTGGTGGTGCTCCGGGCCAGCACCGGCGACCGGCCCAGGCTGGCCACCCTGCTCGGGGTGAGTGCCGGCTTCGCCGGTCTGGTGCTGCTGGTACTGCCGACCGGAGGCGCTGGCGCGGCCCCGATCGTCGGCGCGCTGACCGTGGTCGGTTCCGCCGTCTCCTGGTCCGTCGGCTCGTTCGTGTCCGGCCGGCTCGACATGCCCGGCGATCCGTTCGTGGCCACCGTCTACGAGATGCTCGCCGGCTCGGCCTCGCTGGCCGTCCTCGGTGTCGTCCGCGGCGAGACGTACGGCCTCGACCTCGGCTCGGTCACCTCCCGTTCGTGGCTGGCGCTCGGCTACCTCACCCTGGCCGGCTCGCTGGTCGCGTTCACCGCGTACGTCTGGCTGCTGCACCACGCGCCGATCTCGCTGGTGGCGACGTACGCCTACGTCAACCCGGTGGTCGCGGTCACCCTCGGCGCGCTGCTGCTCGACGAGTCGGTGACCGGGCAGGTGCTGCTCGGCGGTGCGGTGATCGTGCTCGGCGTCGCCCTGGTCGTCTCCACCGAACGTCCACGCTCCTCGGCCGGGACCCGCCCGGCCCGCACCGCGACCCGCGGGCGGGCCGGGACGTGACACCGGGCGTGGTGGCGGCGGCCGGGCTTCTCGGAGTCCTGCTCGGACCGCTGCTGCGCCGGCAGATCTTCCGGTACGCCGTGCCCGAGGCGGGCGGACGGGCTCCGGAGACCCGGACGGACCGCCCCGGCGTCGCCGGTCAGTGGGACAGTGCCGGTCAGTGGGACAGTGCTGGCCTCCCGGGGCCGGGGGATCGTGCCGGGCGGACGGGCCGGCGCAGCTGCCCGCACTGCGCGGCGGCGCTCGGCACCCCGACCCGGCGGAACCCGCTCGGCGTACTGCCGCCGACCGGGCGCTGTCCGCGCTGCCGGGGCGTGGTCGGCCCGCGCCCCGGGCTGGTCGAGGTCGTCGCCGCGACCGGGTACGCCGCGCTCGCCGCCCGGGTCGACGGGGTACTCCCGTTGCTGGCCTACGCCTGGCTCGCCGGCTTCGGCATCGTGCTCGGCTTCGTCGACGTCGCGGTACGGCGGCTCCCCGACCGGCTGACCCTGCCGGCGGCGGCCGGTACGGCCGGGCTGCTCGGCGCGGCCGCGCTCACCTCCGGCCAGTTCGGCCGGTACACGGTGGCGGTGGCCTGCGCGCTGGCGCTCGCCGGGGCGTACCTCGGGCTGGTCCTGCTCTCGCCCGGCGGGCTGGGGCCGGGAGACGCCAAGCTCGCGCTCGGGCTCGGCCTCGCCACCGGCTGGTACGGCTGGAGCACCGCGTTCTCCGGCGCGCTGGCCGGCCTGCTGCTGGCCAGCGGGTACGCCGCCGTACTGCTCCGGCTGCGCCGGATCGGCCGCCGCGACCACCTGCCGCACGGTCCGGCGATGCTCACCGGCACGCTCGGCGCCGTACTCCTCGCCGCCTGAGCCACGCGCGGCACCACCAGTGAGTCCGGTCGGGGCAGCTCAGAGCAGCCGGAGTTGGCGGTCCTTCGGGCGCCGGGGCACGTTGTCGCCGAGCCGTTCGAAGAGTCCGGCGTCGATGGCGTCGAGGAACGGCGACGGTACGCAGTCCCGCTCCTGGCCGTGCCGCAGCCGCCGGCCCACGTGGCTCAGGTAGAGCCGGTCCTGCGCCCGGGTCAGCCCGACGAAGAAGAGCCGGCGCTCCTCCGCCACCTCCTCCTCGGTCGGTGTCGAGCCGGGGAAGCGCAGCGGCAGCAGCCCGTCCTCGCAGCCGGGCAGGAAGACCACCGGGAACTCCAGGCCCTTGGCGGCGTGCAGGGTGAGCAGGGTGACCGCCTCCGCGCGCGGGTCGAGCGCGTCCATCTCGGCGCCGGTGGCCAACTGGGAGAGGAACAGCTCCAGGTCGTCGCCGCAGCGCCGGGCCAGCGGGGTGAGCAGGTCGGCCGCGGTCCAGATGTCGTCCGGGCCGATCCCGCCGGTGGCGTCCAGGGTCGGGGTGGCGTGCCGTTCGGCGAGTACCTGCCCGGCCAGGCGTACCCGGGCGGCCACCGAGCCGCCGAGGCCGTCGGCGTGCCGCAGCTCGCGGGCGATCACCGAGACGCCGGGCCGATCCCGCAGCCGGTTGTGCGAGCGCTTCTGCACCGGGATGTTCGCCCGGGCCAGCGCGTCCAGGATGGGTGCCGCCTGAGCGTCGGTGCGGTACAGCACGGCGATGTCGGAGAACGACACGTTGGTGGTCCGGCCGTCGATCCGGCCGGAGTCGAGCGAGCGGTGCGACAGCCCGCCGACGAGGTCGTCGACGGTGCGTACCACGAAATCGGCCTCGTCCGCGACGGAGGCCGCCGGATAGCGGCCGACCAGCGGCGCCTCCGGGTCGAGCCGGGCCGGGTCGAGCCGGCGGCCCCGGACCAGGGTGGACGGCGCGATCGCCTGCGCCGCGGCGGCCAGGATCGGCGCCGACGAGCGGTAGTTGCGGGTCAGCCGGACCAGCCGGGCGTCCACGAAGTCCTGGGAGAACCGCAGGAAGTAGGCCACATCGGCGCCCCGGAACGAGTAGATCGCCTGGTCCGGGTCGCCGATCGCGCAGAGGTTGCCGTCGGCCGGGCTGAGCAGCCGGAGTAGTTCGTACTGAGTGGCGTCCACGTCCTGGTACTCGTCGACGAAGATCCACCGCCATCGGTCCCGGTAGCGCGCGACCAGCTCCGGGTCCTCGCGCAGCAGCGTCACCGGCAGGCTGACCAGCTCGTCCAGGTCGACCAGGTCCTGGCCGCGCAGCAGCTTCAGGTAGGTCGCGTCGTCGTCGCCGGCCTCGGCCCGGGCGGTCGCCCGCTCGGTGTCGTCGGCGATCCGGAAGTCGTCCGGCAGCCCGGCGGCCCGGGCGTTCTCCCGCAGGATGGTCAGGCCGAGCGAGTGGAAGGTGCCGACGGTGACGTCCTCGGCGACCGGCCCGAGCAGCCCGTCCAGCCGGTGCCGCAGCTCCTCGGCGGCCCGCCGGGTGAAGGTGATCGCCAGGCAGTGTTCCGGATAGACGTTCAGCTCGGCGCAGAGGTACGCGATCCGGTGGGTGAGGGTGCGGGTCTTTCCGGTGCCGGGGCCGGCCACGATCAGCAGCGGCCCGCCCGGTGCGGAGGCGGCGACCCGCTGCATCGCGTCGAGCCGGTCCAGCAGCCCGGTGCCCACCTCCTCCATGCCGGCGAGCATCGGTTCGAACGGCTCGTGCGGCGACGGCGGCGAGGCGAGCGGCGGTGCGGGTTCGGCCGGCGGGGTGGCGGCCCGGGGCCGGCGGCGCGGCTCGGCCGGGGCGTCCGGCGGCGGCTGCGTCGGGCGGGCGGCCCGGGTCGGCGCCTTCGGCTCCGCGGGCGGTCGCTGTCGCGGCACGGGTACGTCGAAGAGCGCGTCCGCGAAGAGCGTCTCCGCCTGCCCGGTGCCGCCCCGACCGGCACCGCCGGAGCCGGACGACAGCTCACCGGGCTCGAAGAGGGTGATCACGCCGTACTCGCCGTCGTAGCCGGGAATCCGGCGTACCTGGCCGCGCCGGAGTCGGGTGATCGCCTCGGCGAGTAGTTCGCCGCCGACCCGGCGGATCTCCTCCACCGGCGTGACGGTGAGGATGTCGAGTTCGGCACCGAGGCCGGCAACCAGCGTGTTGAGCTGTCCCTCCACCGTCTTCGACTTCGGACCCACCTTGTTGATCTCGCCAAGGATCTCGGCGAGCTGGATCAGGTGGGTGACCTGCGGTGCGTTCGCCGGCCGGTGCCCGTCCGGCCGGTCGGCCAGGTCCTCGACCCGGCTCAGTACGCCGACCGTGAGCGGCTTGCCGCACTCCGGGCAGCGCCCGTCCGCCTCCCTGGTCCGCTCGGGTTCCCAGTTCACTCCGCAGAGCCGGTGCCCGTCCGCGTGGTACTTCCCCTCCTCGGGGAAGAACTCGATGGTGCCCCGCAACCCGTCCCCGGTACGCAACGCCGTCCGCACCGCGTAGTAGTCGAGTTCGGTGGCGAAGACGGTGGCCTCCCGGGCCAGGGCCGGTGGGGAGTGCGCGTCCGAGTTGGAGACCAGCCGGTAGCGGTCCAAACTGGACACCCGCCAGTTCATCCCGGGGTCGGAGGAGAGGCCGGTCTCGACCGCGAAGATGTGCTCGGCGAGGTCGGCGTAGCAGTCCGCGATCGCGTCGAAGCCGGACTTCGAGCCGAGCGCGGAGAACCACGGGGTCCAGATGTGCGCCGGGACGAGGTAGCCGTCCGGGCTGGCCTCCAGGGTGATTTCCAGCAGGTCCCGGGAGTCCAGGCCGAGGATCGGCCGCCCGTCGGAGCCGATGTTGCCGATCCGGCCGAGCGTGGTGTTGAACCGGGCCACCGCGTCCAGGTCGGGCAGGTAGATCAGGTGGTGCACCTTGCGGGTCCGGTCGTCCCGCTTGTAGATGGTCGAGATCTCGACGCTGAGCATGTAGCGCATCGGGCTCGCCTCGGCGACGCTGGCCAGCCGGGGCGGTAGCCGGCGTGCGATGTCCCGCTCCGCCTCCGGGCTGAGCCGGTAGAGCCCCGGTTCAGCCGGGTGCAGCGTCTCGCGCAGGTGCTCGTACCAGGCGGGGTGGGTGAAGTCACCGGTGCCGAGCAGGCTGATTCCCTTGCGCCGGGCCCACCAGGCGAGGTTCGGCATGGTGAGGTCACGGCTGCACGCGCGGGAGTATTTCGAGTGGATGTGCAGGTCCGCGACGAAGGGCACGGCGGCAGAGGGGGAGCCGTCAGCGGGTGCGGCGCGCAACGGAGACACGCCGCATCCTGTCACGGCCTCACCTGTGGACGCGTGTCGCCACGCGAGAGTGTGATTTCCGCACCCGCCGCGCCGCCCCCGATGTGAGGCCACTCCTTCTCGGAAGTAGGGGTTGTACCCGGCGCCTGAAGCCACTGTTCCAGCGAAACAGTGCGATCTTTCGTGGGGTGGGGTCAGGCCGCCGAGCGCAGCTCGACCAGGGTCACCTGGGGCGGGGCGCCGACCCGGACCGGCGGCCCCCAGAACCCGGCGCCGTTGGTGACGTAGAGCTGGGTGCCGTCGATGGTGGCGTGCCCCGAGACGACCGGCTGCTGCAACCCGACCAGCAGGTTGAACGGCACGATCTGGCCGCCGTGGGTGTGCCCGGAGAGTTGCAGGTCGACGCCGTGCCGCGCCGCCTGGTGCACGTTGACCGGCTGGTGCGCGAGCAGCACCACCGGTCGGCTCGGGTCCCGGCCGCCCAGCGCCGCATCGAAGTCGGGGCCCGAGGCGAACCCCAGCCCCTCGCCGGTCGGGTCGTTCACCCCGGCGAGGTCGAGGGCGCCGCCCCGGACCAGGATCTCCTCGCGCCGGTTCTGCAACACCCGCAGCCCGAGCCGGTCCAGCTCGACCACCCACTCCTCGACCCCGGAGTAGTACTCGTGGTTGCCGGTGACGAAGAAGCTGCCGTACCGGGACCGGAGGTCGCGCAGGGGTGCCGCGGCGGGGCCGAGTTCACCGACGGTGCCGTCGACGAGATCACCGACCACCGCCACCAGGTCGGCGTCGAGCCGGTTGATGATCGACACGATCCGCTCGGTGTGCGCCCGGCCGGTCAACGGTCCGATGTGGATGTCGGAGACGGTGGCGATCCGCAGCCCGTCCATGCTCCGGGGCAGCTTGACCAGCGGGATCTGGACCCGGTCGAGCTGTGGCGGGCCGAGGGCGGTGCGGACGCCGTACCCGACGACCCCGGTCGCGGTGAGCCCGGCGAAGATGGCGGCGCCCCGGGCGAGCAGCAGCCGGCGGCCCGGGTCGTGGCCCGGTGCCGGCGGTGCGGCCGGGACCGGCGGTGTCGCGGCGGTCGCCGCCGGCCCGGACGGTGTCGCGGCGACCAGCGCCGGCTCCCGGCCGGCCTCGCCGGAGGCGGCGTCGGTGCGCTCCGCACCGCCGACCGGCCGCCCCGGGGCAGCGGCTCCGGCATCCGTACCGCCGAGCGGAGCACCGTCGGGCTCGACCCCGGCCGGGGCGGCCGCCGGTACGACCGCCCGGCTCCGGCGGCGCAGCGCCAGCCTGGCCGCCAGCATCGGGATCTCCAGTACGGCCAGCAGGACGAGCAGGTAGAACATCACGGCCAGCCAGAGGTAGCCCGGCCAGGCCAGCCAGTAGTAGCCCTGCCGGGTGCCGACCAGTGTCGCCGGGGTGAGCAGGGCCAGCACCAGCACGGTCACGCCGCCGACCCGGCGCCAGCGTCCCGGCCGGGTGGTGTCCCGGACCAGCCGCTTCCAGAGGTAGAGATGGATCAGGCCGGTGACCAGCGCCAACGTCCCCGCGAAGCCGAGCACCCCGAGCAAGACCGGTGCCCTCCTCAGCCGCCCGCGAACGGCGGCAGGACGTCGACCGTCGCACCGACCGGGAGCGGCGCCTGCCGGTCGTGCCAGGCGACGCCGTCGACCAGGAAGCTCGCCATCTTGAGCACGGTGGCCAGCCGCTCGCCGTGCCGGTCGACCAGCTCACCGGCGAGCTGGTCGAGGCTGCGGCCGCCCGGTACGGTCTCCTCCGGTACGCCGGCAGCGGCCCGCGCGGCGGCGAAGTAGCGTACGACCAGGGTGGGTGTGGAGGTCATCGTCAGCCGCCGATCGCCGACATCGGCCGGGCCGGCTGGAGGAACGTCGGGTCGTCGATGCCGTGCCCGGCCCGCTTGCCCCACATCGCCACCCGCCACCGGTCGGCGAGTTCGTCGTCGGAGGCGCCGCCGCGCAGCGCCGCCCGCAGGTCGGACTCGTCGGTGGCGAAGAGGCAGTTTCGGACCTGCCCGTCGGCGGTGAGCCGGGTGCGGTCGCAGTCTCCGCAGAACGGCCGGGTCACGCTGCCGATCACGCCGACCCGGGCCGGTCGGCCGGCGGCGTCCGTCCAGCCCTGCACCAGCCAGGTCTCGGCCGGTGCCCCGCCCCGCTCGGCCGGATCGGGCAGCAGGGTGAACTCGGCCCGCAGCGCGGCGAGGATCTCCTCGGCGGTGACCATCGTCGACCGGTCCCAGCCGTGCTGGGCGTCCAGCGGCATCTGCTCGATGAAGCGGAGTTGGTAGCCGTGGGTGAGGGCGAAGCGGAGCAGCTCCGGAGCCTCCGCGTCGTTGACCCCGCGCATCAGCACCGAGTTGATTTTCACCGGGGTCAGCCCGGCGGCCACCGCCCCGGCCAACCCGGCCAGTACGGCGTCCAGCCGGGGTCGCCGGGTCAGCTCGGTGAACCGGGTCGGGTCGAGGCTGTCCAGCGAGACGTTGACCCGGTCGAGCCCGGCTTCGCGCAGCGGCCCGGCGAGGCGGTCGAGCCCGATTCCGTTGGTGGTCAGCGAGAGTACCGGCCGGGGCGAGAGTGCGGCGACGGCGGCGATGATGCCCGGCAGCCCGGGGCGGATCAGCGGCTCGCCGCCGGTGAACCGGACCTCGGTCACCCCGAGCAGGCGCACCGCGATGCCGACCAGACGGACGATCTCGTCGTCGGTCAGCACCTCCGACTTCGGCAGCCAGGGCAGCCCCTCGGCCGGCATGCAGTAGGTGCAGCGCAGGTTGCACCGGTCGGTGAGCGAGACCCGGAGGTCGGTCGCGGCCCGGCCGTACCGGTCGACGAGGCCCCCGACGTCCGGCCGGTCCGCCGACGTCCGGTCCGGTGCTCCGCCGGATCGAACGGGAATGGTCATCGCTCGACGGTAGCGCGTCAGACCGACAGTGCGGCGCGAGCCGCCGTACCTACCGCATCCCGGTACGCCGCACCGAACAGCGCGGTGTGCACCAGCAGCAGGTGGAGTTGGTGCACCGGCACCCGTTCCCGCCAGCCGTCGGCCAGCGGCCACACCTCCTGGTAGGCGTCCACGATCGTGTCCAGGTGGGCGGCGCCGCCGAAGAGGGCGAGCTGGGCCAGGTCGGTCTCCCGGTGCCCGCCGTGCGCCGCCGGGTCGATTAGCCAGACCCGCCCGTCGGCGCCCCACAGCAGGTTGCCGGGCCACAGGTCGCCGTGGATCCGGGCGGGCGGCTCGGCGCCGCCGTACTCCTCGATCCGGGAGACCACCAGCTCCACCAGGGTGACCTCGGCCGTGGCGAGCGCGCCGTTGTCGACCGACTGCCGCAGGTAGGGCACGAGCCGGTGCTCGCCGAACCAGACCGGCCACGGGCCGGCGGAGAGGGTGTTGTCCTGCGGCAGCGCCCCGACGAAGCCCGGCCAGTCCGCCCCGAAGGTGTCCGCACCGGCCCGGTGCAGCGCGGCCAGCTCGGCACCGAACCGTCGGGCCGCGGCCGGGGTCGGCTCGCCCGGCTCCACCCACTCCAGGGCCAGCAGCTCCGGCAGCGCCGCGATCACCTCCGGCACCGGCACCGCGCCGGCCGCGCGCAGCCAGCGCAGCCCGGCCGCCTCGGTGGCGAAGAAATTCTCGGGTACCGGCTCCGCCGCCCCCGCCGGCCAGGACTTGGCGAAGACGGAGTTGCCGTCGTCCAGGGTGAGTCGGGTGGCGGCGCAGATGTCGCCACCGGGCACCGGCGTCTCCCGGATCCGCTGGTGGGTGAGGAAGAGCGGGAGCTGCCCGGGATGCTCCCGCAGGTACGCCAGGTCCATCTGGGCAAGGTAGCTGTTCGCCGGCCGCTCTTGGCCAACCAGGTGTCGCGGCGCCGCGATGGGGAGTAGATATGAGGGCGTGGCCGCCACCGCGATCCGACCGTACCGCCCGGCCGACCATCGGGCCGGTCGGCGGCTCTGGGCCGAGCTGGCCGAGCAGCATCGCGAGCTGTACGACGATCCGACTTTCGGCGGCGCCGACCCGGGCGCGGCGTTCGAGGAGTACCTGACCCGGCTGGACCTCTCCGGGGTGTGGGTGGCGGAGCGGCGCGACGCCGGGGTGGTCGGGCTGATCGGCCTGATCATGGACGGCCTGGACGGCCGGGTCGAACCGGTGGTGGTGACCGCCCCGCTCCGGGGTCAGGGGATCGGCCGGGCGCTGCTCGACCAGGTGGCCGAGGAGGCCCGGCGGCGCGGGCTGGCCCGGCTCACGGTCAAGCCGCAGTCCCGCAACGTGGAGGCGCTGCGCTGCCTGCGCGGCGCCGGCTACGACGTGCTGTCGGCGATCGAGCTGGCCGTCGAGCTGCGGCCGGGCTCGGGTGCCCGCCGTGGCCCGATCGAGCTGCACGGGCAGCAGTTCCACACCTGACCCGCGGCTCTCGCCGCCCGCCCTTTCGGACGTCCGTCGCCGCCTTGCAGGCATATGTCCGGCGAGCGTGATACCACCATGTCATCGTGATGACACGGTGGTATCAGGCGCGCACCGCTACCGTCGGCGCGCGAGGTCCGCGACGAAGGCGGTAGCGGCTCGGGGTCCACTCCGCCTCGGCGACCCCTGCGCGCCGCGCAGGCCGTCTGCCGTCTGCCGCCTCGGCGGTAGGATGAAAGTATGACCGTGAAGCTCAGCATCAGCGTGCCCGACGACGTAGCCGCCTACCTGCACAGCCAGGGCAACGCGTCCGCCGCCGTTGTCGATGCTGTCCGACGCGTCCTTCCGGAAGCGCGCCGGGCGCGTCAGCGGGAAGCGGCCCAGGCGTACGGGGAGTACCTGCGTCGGCGGTCCGTCCGGCAGTCCGAGGACGAGCGGGCGCTGATTGAGGAGAGCAACGACATCGCCCTGCGTGACTCGCAGTGGTGAGGCGCGGGCAGATCTGGACCCTGCTGCGCGGTGGTAACCAGCATCAAGTGCTGGTGATCAGCAACGACGAGTACAACAGCGTCGAAGAACTCGCCATCTGGGCGCTGACCGTCGCCCGGGACGTACCGCATCCAAACCATCTGGTGGTACGCCTGGATGACGACGACCCGCTCACCGGAGCCTACGTCAGGATCCACAACGTCGTGCAGATCCTGGACCGGAGCGCGCTCCGCGACAACCACGGCTTCGTCTCGCACACCACGATGAGCACTGTCGAAACCGCGCTGCGGGAGTTCCTTGAGCTGCCGTAGCAGCGGGGACGTCTCGCGACGCCTTCTCAGCGGCGTCGGGCCAGATCGGTGATGAAGGCGTGCCAGGTGGCGGGAGCGAAGGTGAGCGTGCCGCCATCGCGGTCCTTGCTGTCCCGGACGAGTACGCGTCCTGGCAGGTTGTCGGCCACCTCAAGGCAGTTGCCGCCGTTCGGGGTGGAGCGCGTGCTCTTACGCCAGGCGGCGTCGGTCATGTCCATGACTTTGCCACTTCCTTGAGCAGGTCCAGGGATTGGCGAGCTGGCAATGCTACTGCGCTGACACTATCCCAGACCTCGTGCAGGCTGGCCACCTGGTTCGCGCTGGTCACCGTCTGTCCTTCCAGGTGGTTGTCGAGATACCCGACGTCCTCGGCATCGGTGAAGCTGGCGAGCGCCAGTGGGCCACCCCAGCCGAGATGAGCCGGTGCGTCGAGCGGAACGATGCGGATGGTGATATTGGGCCGCTCGGTGAGCGTGATGAGATGGCGGATCTGCTCTGCCATGATCTCTGCCTCGCCGCGCCGCAGCGCCAACTCCTCGATGACGGCCGAGATGCGAGGTGGATTGGGACGATCAAGAGCCGCTTGTCGACCTATCCGAATCTGGATCATATGCTCCAACTCGTCGGGCTGAAGAGGGCTGCATGACAGCACCATCCGGGCATACCGTTCGGTCTGAAAGAGCCCGGGGATCACGAGCGCATCGTACAGTCGCAGGGCGGTGGCCTTCTCCTCGTACTCCAGCCAGGGGCGTAACCACACCGGGGCAAGTTCCTGCTTGACAAAGCTCTCGTAGAAGACCGCCAGCGACGTGCCGTACTCGTTGTCGACGGCCTGGAGATAGTCGAGCTTCGCCGGCCGGGCACCCCGCTCGACGGCGCTCACGTGCTGGGACGAGAAGTAGATCCGCGATCCCCACTCGCCCTGGCTGAGCCCCTCGACCGCCCTCCGGCGGCGCAGTTCCCATAGCAGAAACTCGCTGGCTGACATACTCATTCGCACTCTCCGGCTCTCTACGAAAGGTGCTCGATTCTCTACGCCCTAATACCTCCGCAGCCGGGCCGACCACCCGGCCGTCGCCCATCTTCCCGGGTCGGCCATCCCGCGTCCAGAGTGGAAGGCAAGCGCATTCGTCCGGATCCAGACCGTGATTCTCCAAAGGACGGGCGGATGTGCGCGGGGGTGGCATCGGGGTGTACGTCCGCGCCGCCGCCCCCGCTTCCATCGCGCATCCCGCCGGGCGGAAGGAAGGCACCATGAAATGGCGATCTCGATCAGATTCCGAACATCGCCCGGACTGGCGCCGACTGTGGCGCTACTGCCGTTGCGGACTTCGTTGGCGCTGCCCCGACTCGATCACACCCGCGCCGTACCCGATGTCGCGCCTGCGGGCCAGGAACTCCCGGTGGTGACCCGCCGGCCGTACGCCCGGTTCCGGCCGCACACGCCGATCCGCCCGCTGTTCCGCTGCCGGGAGTGCGGCGGACCCTGGCCGTGCCAGCCCGCCCGGCTGGTGTTGCTGGCGATGTACCAGGACGACCGGCACCGGTTGGCCGTCTTCCTGGCCAGCCGGTTGCTGGCCGCGATCGAGGACCAGCCCGGTCGGGAACCGATGGATCTCGCCGCACGGTTCCTGGGCTGGCTTCCATTGGTATCGACGAAATCCGATGCATCCGGCGGCGGGTCGCGACTGCCGGCTGAGCAGCGGAACTACGAAGAGTAGCTGTGGATAACTTCGGGCGTGTCGTCCACAGGGGTCTCGGCGGGGCTGCCCGCCTCGGCACGCTGCCCGCCATGACCCCGATCGATCGAGCCGTCCTCGCCGTCCGCTCGACCACCGACCTGCTCGCCGCCGTGCCGTACCTGCTCGGCTTCCACCCGGCCGACAGCGTGGTGGTGATCGCGCTGCGCGGCAACCGGGTCGTCTTCGTCGCCCGTGGCGACCTGCCCGGCACCACGGCCGGGCCGGCGGCCACCGTCGAGGTCGGCGAGGCCGCCACGCAGGTCGCGGCGGTCGTCGCCCGGCAGCGCGTCGAGACCACGACCGTCATCGGGTACGGCGAACCGGCCCGGGTCACCCCGGCGGTCGACGCGGTGACCGCCGCCCTCGGTCGGGTCGGACTGCCGGTGCTCGAAGCGCTCCGGGTGACCGGCGACCGCTACTGGTCCTACCTCTGCGGAGACGCGGACTGCTGCCCGGCCGAGGGGCGGCCGTTCGACTCCTCGACCAGTCAACTCGCTGCGGCGGCCACCTTCGCCGGCCAGGTCGTGCTCCCCGACCGGGACGCCCTGGTCCGGCGGATCGCCCCGGTGGACGGCCCGGCCCGGGACGCGCTGCGGGAGGCGGCCAGGAGGGCGGAGTTCCGCCTCGGCACCCTGCTGGACAAGCCCTCGCCCGGGGATCCGCAGGGCCGCCGGGCGCTGCGCCGGGCCGGCCGTACGGCGGTACGCCGGGCGATGCACCGATACCGTACGGGCGGCCAGCTCACCGACGACGAGGTGGCCTGGCTCAGCCTGCTCCTGGTGCACCTGCCGGTCCGGGACGACGCCTGGCAGCGGACCGGTGGCGAGGAGTGGCACCTCGCGCTCTGGACGGACGTGCTCCGTAGGGCCGAGCCGGACCTGGTGCCCGCCCCGGCCAGCCTGCTCGGCTTCGCCGCCTGGCGGGCCGGGCAGGGCGCCCTGGCCAGCGTGGCGGTGGAACGCGCGTTGCAGGCGCAGCCCGGCTACTCGTTCGCCCAGCTCCTGGCCGAGGCGTTGCAGGCCGGGATCGGCCCCTCCGTACTCGACGACTGGCTCGACTCCGACCGCGACGGCTCGCCGCCCTGCCCCGGAGACGAGCGGCGATGACGACTCGGGTGGCGCACGGACCCGGCCTGGCGGGAGAGCTATCCGGCGGTGCCCGTGGCGGGAGTCGGCTCGCAGGCCAGCGCGACGGCGAGGCTGTCCTCGTAGACGTGGTGCCGGACGATCAAGCCGTCCTCGACGGTGAGGTGCAGGGCGAAGCGGGTGCTGAACCGTTTCCCGGTGGCCCGTACGGTCTGCGCGGTCTCGCCGATCACCACCGCGTCCGGGCCGTCCACGAGGATCCTGTCGATCGCGACGGAACCCTGCCCCGGCACACTGCTCGCCGCCAGGGTCCGGTGGTGGTCGACGACGTCCGCCCGGCTGGTCCGGGGTCGGATCCACGGCACCGCCGGGTGGGTCGGCTCGGGCCAGTTGACCTTCCAGTCGACCGCCTCGGCGTAGAGCGCGGCGGCCCGGTCCGGGTCGCCGGCACCGATCCGGCGCAGCAGTTCCTCGACGGTGGCTCGGGTGTCCATGACATGCCTCCAGTGCTGATCACGCTTGCCCGTCGAGCCTGCCAGCGCAACCGCGCCCTGGCGATTACCTCCCAGGTAGGGCACGAGCTTGGGGATCCGGTGTGAGCACAGACGGGGCAGCTCGACAGTCCGCACCGCAGACACCCCGGCCCCGCCGGAACTGGGTGGGGGAGTACGGGTCAGAAGCTGATCCGGGTGTCTCCGGCATACACGTTCATGGTGCCGCCCCGGAGGAAGCCCACCAGGGTCATCCCGGCCTCGGTCGCCAGCTCGGCGGCGAGGGTGCTCGGCGCGGAGACGGCGGCGAGCAGCGGGATGCCGGCCATCCACGCCTTCTGGGTCAGCTCGAAGCTGGCCCGGCCGGAGACCAGCAGCAGGTGTCCGCGCAGCGGCAGCCGCTGCTCCCGGACGGCCCAGCCGATCACCTTGTCGACCGCGTTGTGCCGGCCCACGTCCTCGCGGAGCACCACGAGTTTCCCGTCGGCGCTGAACAGCCCGGCGGCGTGCAGCCCGCCGGTACGGTCGAAGCCGCGCTGGGCCGCCCGGAGCTGATCCGGCAGATCGGCGAGGGTACGTGCCGGCACGGTGACCGGGTCCGTCGACACGTCGTGCCGGGACCGGGTCCGGACGGCGTCGATGCTGGCCTTGCCGCACACCCCGCACGAACTGGTGGTGTAGAAGTTCCGGGCCGGATCGGTGGCCGGTGCCGGTACGTCGTCGGCGAGGACGATGTCCACCACGTTGTAGGTGTTCGGGGTGTCGGTGCCGGCGCAGAGCTGCGCCGTGCGTACGTCGTCGGCGGTCCGGATGATCCCCTCGGTGAGCAGGAACCCGATCGCCAGGTCGATGTCGTCGCCGGGGGTACGCATGGTGACCGCCAGCGGGGCGCGCCGGTTCGGCCCGGCCGGACCCACCCGGATCTCCAGCGGCTCCTCGGCGGCGAGGTTGTCCTGCCGGCGCACCGAGACCCGACCACCCGCCTCGGCGGAGTCCAGGTCTATCCGCAGCACACTCCGCCGACCACTGGCTCGTCCCATCCCATAATCCTGCCTCGCGGGCTCCCGCACACCGCCGTAAGCCCCGGTTACCGTTACCGGATGACCGCGATCGGGCCGCCCGCCGAACTCCAGCCGACGGGCGGAATCGAGTCACCCGCCGAACCCCCGGCCGGCGGAGTCGGGCTGCCCGCCGAACTCCATCCGGCCGGCGGAGTCGGGCTGCCCGCCGAACCCGAGCCGGCCGGCGGAGTCGGGTCACCCGCCGAGTCCGAGCCGGCCGGGTTCGCGGCGGTGGTGCTGGCTGGTGGGGCGGCCCGCCGGATGGGTGGTGCCGACAAGCCGGCGCTGCCGGTGGGCGGTCGCCCGATGATGGACCGGGTGCTCGCGGCGGCCGCCGACGCCGACCTCCGGATCGTGGTCGGCCCGGCCGGCGAGCTGCCGGCCGGCGTGCAGGCGACCCGGGAGCGACCGCCCGGCGGCGGACCGGTCGCCGCGCTCGCCGCCGGCCTGGCCCTGCTCCCCGCGACAGCGCCGCCCGACGCATCCGCCACCGGCACCGCGTCGCCCGACGCATCCGGCACCGTCGCGCTGCTCGCCGCCGACCTGCCACTGCTGACCACCGACGCGGTACGCCAACTGCGTACCGCGCTGTCCCGGGCTCCCGGTGCCGACGGCGTGGTCTACGTCGACGACACCGGACGGGCGCAGTTTCTCTGTGGGGTCTGGCGGGTTGCTCCGTTGCGGGCTGCGTTGACCCGGCTGGCCGCCGGCCGCGACGGCACCCTCACCGGTACGTCGATGCGTGCCCTGATCGCCGGGCTGACCGTGACCGAGCTGGCGTGGCGGGGGACGGGGCCGCCACCCTGGTTCGACTGCGACACTGAGGACGACGTACGCCGGGCGGAGGAGTGGATCAAGTGAACGCGATGGACCGCTGGGTGGCGGCGGCCTGTGCCGAACTCGATGTCGATCCCGGGCAGGTCGACGTGCCCCGGGTACTCGACCTGGCCCGCGACGTGGCGCACAACGTTCTCCGGCCCGGCGCTCCGGTCACCGCGTATCTGCTCGGGCTCGCGGTCGGTCGTGGCGCGGACCCGGCGGTCGCGGCGGCCAACCTCACCGACCTGGCCGCCCGCTGGACCTCCGAGGGAGGCGGCGCCGACGCCTAGGGGACAGGAGGCAGCGTCCGTGACCGTGACCCCGCTCTGGCAGTTCGCCACCTCGCCGAGGGTGCTGCGAGAGCCCTGGGGTAGGGCCTGCCCCACCGGCGATCTACCCGCTCACCGGCTGTCACCTGGGTCGTCGCCGTACTCGCGCCGGCCGGACGGATGTCCCTGTCGAACTACCTGGGTCAGTCGCTGCTCTGCGTGCTGGTCTTCACCGGCGTCGGGCTGGGCCTCGCCGGTGCCGTCGCACCCCCGGTCGTCGTACTCATCGCGGTCGCGATCTACTGCGTGCAGCTCGCCGCCAGCGCGGCGTGGATGGCCCGGTTCCGGTACGGGCCGATGGAGTCGCTGTTGCGGGCCTGGACCGAGCAACGGTGGTCAAAGCCTCTGCCGCTCGTCGACGGACAGCCCGCCGAGCTGGCCCGCCTCGCACCGGGGGGGAATTTATTAGGGTCGCCGGGGGGAGCAAGGTGGGCCAACCCCGGGGCGGCTCGCCGCCGGCCCCCCCGCGGGGGGGCCGCCCCACGAACGGTGGGCTAATGAATTCGGTACGCGTGTGTGAGGGTCTGGATCGTCGTGTTGCCAGCGCTGTCAGTGGTGCTGGCCCGCAGTGAGACGTACCCGGGCCGGTTCGGGTGGACAAGTCTGGCGGTTCCGTTCCGGATGGTCGCCCTGTGCCAGGTCCGACCGTCGTCGTAGGAGGCGTCGACGGTCAGCCGCCGCACGTCGGCGTGCGGGGCGCCGGGCTGGCGTTGGACGGTGACCGGGATGTCGAACGGCCGGCCGGCCGGGGCCGAGTTGCCGGCGGAGAGGGTGGGGGTGAACCGGACCGCGGAGACCGGCAGCCGGGCGGGGACGTCGCCGTCGACGTGCCCGGACCGGAACGTCCACTCTGCGGTGACCCGGGTCGTCAGGTCGCTGACCGCCTGGGTGAGGTCGAGTTCCAGCCGGTATTCGGCGCGTCCGGCCGGCACCTCGAACTGGCTGTGGTCGAAGGTGTCGTTCTCCCCGACCAGCGCGCCGTTGCGGTACAGCCTGGTACGGGTCGTGTCCGGGACCGTGAACCCCGCGTGTCCGGCGCCGTCTCCGTAGAACGGTATGTCGACCAGGATCCGATCCCCCTGCCGGGTGACCCACTCCCCGGGCGCCTCGGGTTCGGGGAACGCCACTCCGTACGGTCCGGTGTTCCACCGGTCGCGGTACACCCGCCCGGCTCGGTACGTCACGGGTGCCTGGAGGAGGAGAAGCTGCGGGTCGATCAGCCCGGTGTCGTCGGGGACGCCGATGAGGATTTCGGAGCGCCACCGCACCTGGTCGGTGCTGTAGAACTCGACTCGGCGCCCGGAACGGGGCAGGGGCATCTCGTTGATCAGGTTGCCGTTGCCGTGCCCGTACTCGGGCGTGGTCTGCCGTACGCCGCCGCGCCCCGGCCCTGCCGGGCCGAACTCCTGCTGTACGGTCGCGAACTCTCCGGCCGTGTAGCGGCGGGTGTAGCCGGTCGGGAACCGGCCGGGAAACGGCTCGGCGACCGCATAGAGGTACGGGCTGTCGGCGAACGTTCCGTCCGGGCCGGGAAGCGCCCACTGGCTGGCGACCGCGCCGACGAAGTCGGGCGCGGCCGGTGCCGGGCCGATCTGCCGGCTGCTCAGGACCTCGAAGGTGGCGCCCAGCAATCCCCGGAATACGGAACTGCCCCCGTGGCGCCGTGTGTACGACACCTCGACCAGCGCCGGTCGGGCGGTCGGATCGGGCACCGTCGTCCGGACCGGTTCAGCGGTACGGGCGTCCAGCACGACCGTAGTGTCCCTGTCGACGGTCACGATCGGCCGCACCAGGAAGGCGCTGTCGTGCTCGGGCTCGGCCGGACCGCGGGGGGTCCAGATGACCGCGTCGACCTGGTAGCTGCCCCGGGCGACCCGGATGGTGGCGGTACCGTCATCGTCCCTGGGCCACTCGTACACGTCCTGTTCGAGGTCGAACAGCTCCGGTGCGCTGAGGCCGGTGGGGGTACCGGTCTTGTCGATCGTGGTGACGGTGACGTCGTAGCTCTCGATCTCCTTCTCGACCCACAGCGGAGTGCTGACCACGGCCGAGCCGGCGGTGGCGAACAGGTAACCGGAATAGCGCCCGTCCGGACCGTCGACGCTGGTGTCCGCGACGACGGCGACTTCGGCATCGCTGCCTGCCGGCACGGTTACCGAGCGGCTGGCGGGCGTGAAGAGGCTGGTTGGTGCCGGCGAACCATCCGGGCCGGCGGCCTTGACGGTCAGGTCCAACGTCACCGCGTTGGGGCCCGAGTTGCGGTAGGTGACGGTCCGGACAACCGGCGCGTCGTCCTCGTGCGGCCACGCCGCCAGGCCGTAGCCGAGACTGACCGGGGTGCTGGTCACCGTGTGTGTGATCGCACCGGCCACATCTACGCGACCGGCACCCTGCTGGTCCGGGGTGAGACCGGGATTGGTTCTCGCCGAGCCGGTGAGGGCCGCCTTGAGGCGTTCGGCGGTCCAGCCGGGACGACGCTGGGCCAGGAGCACCGCCGAACCGGCGACGTGTGGGGTGGCCATGGAGGTGCCGGACGCGGTGACGTATCGGTCGCCGACGGGGGTACCCAGCTCGGTGCCGGCGGCCCGGGCTGCGACGATGTCGACGCCGGGTGCGGTGAGGTCCGGTTTGACCGCGCCGTCGAGCCGAGGGCCGCGGTTGGAGAAGCCGGCGAGCTGGTCGGCCCGGTCGACGGCGCCGACGGTCAACGCCGCGTCGGCGCTGCCCGGCGAGCTGACCGCCCGGTCCGCGCCGCTGTTGCCGGCCGCGACCACGAAGAGGGTGCCGTACTCGGCGGTGAGCCGGTTCACCGCCTCTTCGATCGGGTCGATCTCCGGCGTGTCGGGGGCGCCGAGACTGAGGTTCACCACGGTTGCCCGCTTGTCGGCCGCGGCCCAGTGCATGCCGGCGAGAACCGCCGAGTCGTCGCAGAACTCGCCCGGGCAGACCTTGCCGGAAACCAGCGTCGCCTCGGGCGCGACACCCCGGTACCGGCCGCCCGAAGCAGCTCCGCTGCCGGCGATGGTGGACGCCACGTGGGTACCGTGGCCGGTCACATCGCCGTCGTCGGTGGCGTCGGTGAAATTGACCGAGTCGGCCACCCTGCCGGCCAGGTCGGGATGCCGGGCGTCGACACCGCTGTCGAGGACCGCGACGGTGACCCCACGGCCGGTGTATCCGCCCTGCCATGCGACCGGTGCGCCAATTTGCGGCATGCTGGTGTCGAGCGAGACCCGCCGTTTGCCGTCCAGCCAGATCCGGTCGATGCCGCCGGCGGTCTCGCCGCGCTGCGCCCGGTTTCCTGCGGTCACCGCGTTCCAGAAGGCGGTGGCGTCGGACTTGTCGGCGGTCATCGCCGCACCGGAGATGGCGGGCAGGTCACGGGTGACCCGGGCGCCCGCCGCGGCGAGCGTATCGCCGCCCCTGCGCGCGGCACTGAGACGGTAGGTGACAATCAGCGGCAACGTGCCCCGGGCGTCGTCGTGGTAGCCGGCCCGGAGCAGTCCGGCGACGTCGAAGAGCCGCCGATCGATCTTGCCCGTTTGGACCAGGCGCTGGGCGTCACTCGGGACGACGTACACGCTGTCACGCTCGCGCCGGACCACGAACTGGATGTGGCCGCGGCTCCTGGCCGGCCGTACCGTGATCCTCTTCGCATCGGCGGACGGGACCGAAACCCGATCTCCGGTCAGAAGGGTGACCGAGAACCGCGTCGCTCCGTGCTGCTCGCCCGTCGTCCGCTTCCCCGGCGCAACGGGCGTGCTGGCGGCGACCGGCGGCACCGAGCCGAGCAGTAGTCCGATTCCGAGCACCCCGGCCAGGACCCTGCCCAGTACTGCGGTGCCCTCCCGCGATCGGCGCACCGTTGCCGGTGCCCACCCCTCAGGCGACATTGGCGGCCTCCGCTCGGGCCGGCCCGAGGGCAGGGGCGAGCGCCCAGCGTCGGGCCAGGACGATCGCCCCGCCGAGTGCGGCGGCCACGATCGCGGCCTCGACGGCAACGGCTGGCAAGGCCGTGCTGTAACCGACCAGCGCGGCGAAGCCCATCACCACCGGGGTGGCCAGCGCACCGGCCAGCGGCACCAGCAGCGCCATCCGCGACACCGTCGGGCCGATCACCGCTGTTCCGCGCATCCCCCAGCGCACCGCGACCAGCGCACCGACCAGAACGAGCAGGGAGAACGCGAGGTACTGCGAAGTCAGCAGCCACGGACTCGGCTCCAGTGGCAGCGGTCTTTCCCAGAGGAGGATCCAGGCCAGGACCATCCCGGGGAGCGCGCCGGCGAACGCGGTCAGAAACAGCCGCCTGAACTCGTGTGGCACGCGTTGCACCCCGGCCCCGGCCGCGAGATCACGGAGGAACCCGCGGATGTCGGCACCCAGCAACTGACGCGGCGTCAGCCCCTCGGCCGCCGCCCCGGTCAACTCGCTCCGCAGGTCGTCGACGAGCCCCGCCCGGTCGGCCTCGATGACTCCCATGGCGCGCCACTCCCGGTCGGCGAGGGCCATGACCTCTTTGACCGAGAAGTCGACGTTGCCTTCGGCTACCTTGCCCATGTTCACTCCTCGGTACTCGACGTCGAAGGCGCCAGGCCCGCGAGCGTGGCGTTGATCATGTCCACCAAACCGGCCCACTGCCCGGCCCAGCCGTGCAACGCCTGGCGGCCCTGCGGCGTCAGTCGGTAGACCTTGCGGGCCGGTCCGCTCGGGCTGTCCTGAAGCTCGACTGCCACCAGGCCGAGCCGACCCATCCGGGCGAGTAGGGGATAGACGGTGCCGTACCCCACCGCCTCCAGGCCCGCGGCGTTGAGACGGCGGACCAGTTCGTAGCCGTGCGTCGGCGCCCCGGCCAGCAACGCGAGCATGCACATGTCGAGCACCCCACGAAGCAACTGGCTACGCCGATCCGTGGCGGAAACGTGTTCGGCAACTATCATGCGACACATAATAGCTAGCTATTATGTGTCGTCAAATAGCACCGGGCGCCTCCGGCTACTGGCGCGTCCCGATGCTGGTCAGCCGGACACGCTGCTAGGACAACTCCTCGGATCGGGGCCCGGGCTCCTCGCGCCCGAGCCGGCCGAGTTCCGTCATCCGCTCGGCCATCCACCGGCACCAGCGGATCCGGGGCGGTGTGCCGGCCAGCGCCAGCTCCAGGGTCGCGAAGGCGCCGAACTGCGGATGGAGTGGATCGTCCGCGTGCCGGGACAGCAGGTCGGCGTGCTGTTCCTGGAAGGCGTCCAGGCGGCGCTGGTACGTCTCGGCCTCGGTGAGATAGAACTCCCGCATCCCGTCCGGATCGGCGGCGGCCAGCGCGTACGTCTTGAGGAGCGCCTCGTCCCCGGCGCCCGGCGACCACACCCTGGCGCTCGACCGGGCCGGTGCGGAACGGAGCTGGGCGGTGCACGCCCCGCCCGGCTACCGCCCCGGCGCGCCCACCCCGCTGGTGGTGGCCCTGCACGGCACCGACCAGAGCCCCGACCGGCTGCGGGACACCAGCGGGCTCAACGCCCTCGCCGACACCGAAGGCTTCCTGGTCGCCTACCCGAAATCGCTGAGCAGGCAGTTCAGCCGAGTTGCCGAGCAGGGCGACGACATCAACTTCGTCCGGTCGCTGGTCGACAAGATGGTCGAGGAGTGGTCCGTCGACCCGGCCCGGGTCTACGCGACCGGGTTCTCCTCCGGCGCCGAGCTGACGTACGCGCTCGGGGTCGAGGCGCCCGAGATGTTCGCGGCGATCGCGCCGGTCAGCGGGGCCTTCGCCGGTGGCCCGGCGGCCAGTGACCCGAACTACAAGCCGAGCCGGCCGGTCTCGCTGATCACCTTTATCGGCCGGGAGGACCGGAACGCCTCCCGGATGTACGGCGGGCTGTCCCGTTGGCAGAAGAATCTGGGTTGCACCGTGGGGAAGCCGGTCTGGGTCGACGCGACCAGGACGGTGAACCCCACGGCCAGCACCTGCCCGGACGGCAGCCGGGTCGTCGACTACACGGTGAACGGGATGGGTCGCGCCTGGCTGTCGGCGAGCGGCTACCGGGCCGCCGTCGACGCCACCGCCGCGATGTGGGAATTCTTCGCCGCCAGCCCTCGCCGCCAGTGACGGTCTGCGCCGAGAGGGGCCTGTCCTCCGGGTACCCGGGACGGCCCCTCTAGTGTCTGATCGGGGTCCGCACTATCCCGGCCAACCGGCCGGCTGGGTAGGGTGTGCGGTGCCCTGACGGACGGAGGCGGTTATGGCGGCTGACAACCCTGAGGCGCCGGGGGACGAAGTGACCGAGGGGAGCCCGGCCGAGCACCACGAATCGATCCTTCTCGACGAACCGACCACCGCGGACCTCCGGGTGAAGGTGACCGAGGCGTGGCAGGAGTTCGCCCGGGCGCTCGCCGCCCAACTGCGCGGCCTGCCGACCGGTACGCAGATCGCGCTCACCCTCGACCCCACCGCCTCCGGCACCGGGGACGCCGTCTACTCGGTGAGCATCGGGATCGGCGAGGACGGCCAGGTCGACCTGCGGGCGGTGGGCAACGCCGCCCTGCCTCAGGGGTACCGGCTGGACCGGGCCGCGATCGCCGACATGATCGCGCTCGGCTGGTCGCCACCCGGCGTGCTCGAGGGCTCCGGCGGGCACTTTGGGATGCGGGCCAGCACCAGCGAGGCGGTCCGGCTCGCCGCCACCGTGTCGCGGACCCTGCGCGACGTGTACGGCGCACCACACCCGGCCTTCCTCGTTTTCCTGGTCCACGACGAGGAAGACGAGCCGCTCGCGGTCGAACCGCTCGGCACCGCCCGGCCCGAGGTGGCGGCGGACCCGACCGCCGACCTCGACCTCGACGAGGCGCTCGCGGCGGCCCGGGCCGCGCAGAGCGGCAACGACGCGCTGGCCCTGGAGGACCGGGTCCGGACAGTGGTCTCGGCGATGCTGAAGTCGTCGGCGGACCAGCTCCAGGTCGACTCCGACGGCGACATCGGCATCCGGGCCGGCTCGGCGATGGTCTTCGTCCGGGTCCGGGACAATCCTCCGCTGGTCGACGTCTTCTCCCCGGTACTCACCGAGGTCGAACCGACCGAGCAGCTCTACGTCAAGCTCTCCGAGCTGACCAATCGGATGCCGATCGGCCGGCTCTACTGCACCAACGACACCGTCTGGGCGTCGATCCCGGTCTTCGGCCGCAACTTCCAGGCGACCCACCTGATGCTGGCCGTACAGGTGATGACCGGGCTCGCCGACGAGCTGGACGACCGGCTGCACGGCGAGTTCGGCGGCCGGCGGTTCTTCGGCGAGGGCGACAAGCCGCAGCACCGGGGCACGGGCGAGCACCGCACCGGGATGTATCTGTAGTCCTCCTAGATGCGGATCACGCCCAGCGTGCCGAGGGTGCCGAGGTCGGTCGCCTTGATGGCGCCGTCGGAGATGGTCCAGAGCACTCCGTCGACCATCAGGGAGCGGCGGATCATTCCGCTCGAGTTCGGGCTACGGGCCTCGGCGTGCTCCACCAGGCCCGCCTCGGTGAAGCCGCCGTCGGTCACCCGCAGCACCAGTGCGCCGCCGCCGGGCATGCCCTTGCCGTCGATGCCGGCCGCGTCGTGCGTCGTCAGCGGCACCACCAGCGTCCTGGTGGCCGGCCAGTAGAGGAACGCGTGCGGGTCGAACTCGGCCTCGGAGTGGCCGTACCGGACGTGGTGCTGGGCGATCCGGGTCGGCCTGGTCAGGTCGGAGACGTCGAAGAGGGAAACCTGACTGCCCTCGGTCCGCCCCTGCCGGTTGGCCTCCTGGCCGACCCCGATCAGCCGCCCGTCCCCGATCGGGTGCAGGTACGACGAGTAGCCGGTGATCTTCAACTCGCCGGTGACGGTCGGCTTCCGGGGATCGCGCAGGTCCACGGTGTAGAGCGGATCGGTCTGCCGGAAAGTCACCACGTAGCCGGTCCCCTCGGCGAACCGCACGCTGTAGATTCGTTCGCCCTTGCCCAGCCCGGTGACCCGGCCGGTCTCGGTCAGCGTCCGCCCGTCGGCGCGCAGCACGTACACCGCCGAGCTGGACTTCGGGTTCTGTCCCCAGGTACGCCCGCTGGTGGTGGCCACCCGGAGGTGTCCGTCCCACTCCGACAGCGCGTACTGGTTGACCAGCCAGCCGGGCACCGTGGCGGCGGTGACGTAGCGGGGCCGGTCCGGGCCGGAGATGTCGAACTGGTAGATGTCGGTCTGCTCGTCCTTCGGGTCGGGTGCCCGGTCGCCGGAGGTCAGCGCCGGCAGCACCCGCCAGCGTTGATCACTGGCGATGTAGAGCCGCGACCCGTTGCTGTAGACGGTCTCGCCGTCGGCGGCGACCGTCACCGGGTCGCCGTCGCCGAGGCTGGCGGCGCCGAGGTCGAAGCTGAGCAGGGTGACCAGCGAGGTGCCGGAGTAGACCGCCGGCCGGCTCAACCGGTCGCAGCCGACCCGCCCGGTGCTGGTCTGCCCACCGGTGCTGGTCTGGTAGCGGGGCAGCCAGGCGTCGATCGGTGCCTGGTCCACGATCTTCCGGTTGGCGGCGAGGTTCTTCTTCTCGTCGACCGGCCCCGCCGCCTTGTTCAGCGGGAAGTCGAGCCGGGGCCAGGAGCGGACCACCACCCGGACGGTCGGGCCGACCTGCCGGGCGTCGACCAGGCCGCCGTCCATCCGGTAGTCGCCGACGATTTTCGGGGCGCCGGCCAGGTCGACCAGGATCAGTCGGGGGCCGACGATGGCCTGCTGCTGGTCGTCGGCGGGTGGTACGCCCGGCCGGGCCCGCCGGCTCAGACCGGGGTCGGCCACGCCGTGCTCCCGGGTCAGCACCAGCGCCCGGTCGCCGTGCAGCAGCAGGTTGGTCTCGGCCCAGCCGAAGTCCGGGCCGGAGTCGAGCTTCAGGGTGCCGGTCAGCCGCCGGCTCGCCGGATCGATCACCCGCAGCGTGCCCTGGTCGACCGTCACGATGCGCCGGCCGTCGGTCTTCACCAGGTCCGGCTCGTCCACTCCGGCCTCGTGGGTGTTGGTCCCCGAGTAGCCGGATCCGGCGCCGGGTGCGGCGGCGTTGTCCCGGGCGGTCCCCGCGTCGGCGCCGGCGGCCCGCTCGGCACCACCGTCGGTGGCCTGGAACGCCGGCTCCATAGAGCCGCCCGGTAGGCCGTACGGCCCGACGTACGCCCTGGCTGCGGTGCGGAGTCCGGCCAGCGCGCTCGCGCAGGAGTCGAAGGCGACCAGCCGCAGCCCACCGGCCGGTACGCCGGTGTCGGGCGACGGTGGCGGCGGAGTGGGATCCGGCTCGGAGGTGCAGCCGGTGAGCAGCGTGCCGGTCAGCGCCAGGCCGGCGACGAACGCCGTGCCGACGGTGGCGCCGGATCGAGTTCCCCGTTCGGGTGTCATGCGCGGTTCGACGCGCCGACCCGCGTCCACGGTTCCCGGCCCCGGTCACCGGTACCCGGACACGCCCCTGGTGCGGCCGACGTCGGTCGACCGCACCAGGTCTCCTACCGGGCTGCTGCCGGGTCAGATCCTCCAACGGAGCAGGGCGAGAGCCGTCCGGCGGATCACAGCGGCGGGTAGGCGTTGCGGAGTAGTTCCTGGAACTGGGCCTCGAACCAGTGCCCGGAGAGCGGGGCGTCCGGCAGGGCACCGGACATGTTGTTCTGGTTGCGCGGGTTGCCCTCGTAGGTCGGGTCGCACATCCGGTCGAAGCCCTTGCCCTCGTCGTTCTGGATTTCCCGACTGGCGCCGTCCGACTCGCCCGGCGGCTTGATCCAGACGTACGCGTCGATGCCGCTCTCCGGAGACGCGGTCGGCCGCTCGCCGATGCCCGCACCGGACTGGTTGCACCAGTTGCCGAGGTGGATCCGGCGGTCGATGCGCGACTCGTTGACGAAGATCTCCGGGTCGGTGGAGGTGCTGGCCTGGGTCGGCCGGTTCGGGCCGCCCCAGCCGTTGCGGGAGGTGTCGATCAGCATCCCGATGTCGTTGTTGAAGCCGACCGAGACCAGCTCGTCCCGGTACGCCTGGGCGAACGACAGCTCGTCGACGTAGCGGTTCCAGTCGATGAAGGTGCTGGCCTCGCGGACCGGCCGGCCGCCGACCACGGTGTTGGCGTCGAAGAACTCCTCGCGTAGTACGCCGTAGTTGGCGGTGTTGCTGATGAAGCCGTGCACGTCGTCCGCGGTGGCCCCGGCGGCGGTCGCCGCCTCGTGGAAGAGCTGGGCGGCCGGGCCGAAGTTGTCGTCCCAGCCCAGCCAGCCGTGGTGGCCGATGTCGATGCGGCACTGTGCCGCATCTGCCCCGGACGGTCGCCCGGAGGGCGCTCCCGGTCAGGCCGGGGCGGCCACCACGGTCGGCGAGTCGACCAGCCGGGACAGCACGATCATGCTCCGGGTCGAGGTGACGAAGGGCTCGGCGCGGAGCCGTTCGAGAGCCTGCTCCAGGTGGGCGATGTCGGCCGCCCGCAGGTGGACCAGCGCGTCGGCCTCGCCGGAGACGGTGTAGGCGGCGACCACCTCGGGATGCCGCCGGGTCGCCACGGTGATCTGGGTCGGGGTGGTCCGCCCGGTGCAGAAGAGCTCCACGAACGCCTCGGTGCTCCAACCGACCGCCGCCGGGTCGATGACGGTGGTGAATCCCCGGATCACCCCGGCCGCCCGCAACCGGTCGACCCGGCGCTTCACCGCCGGCGCGGAGAGCGAGACCCGGGAGCCGATCTCCGCGTACGAGGCGCGGGCGTCGGCGACGAGGGACGCAATGATTCGCTGGTCTACGTCGTCGATCTGCAACGTTCCGCCTCTCTCAGGCAACAGTTCTGGCTGTTAGTAAACCTTTACCGTACCTACCCTTGGATCCGTGAACCAGCCGAGGATCCCCAGAAAGCGGACATATCTCATGTGTCCGCCGGAGTACTTCACCGTGGAGTACGCGATCAACCCGTGGATGGACACCGCCACCCCGGTCGACCGGGAGTTGGCGGTCAAGCAGTGGCACGGGTTGCGGGAGGCGCTGCTCGGCCTCGGTCACCCGGTGCACGAACTCGCTCCGGAACCCGGCCTGCCGGACATGGTCTACGCGGCCAACGGCGCCTTCGTGGTCGACGGCACCGTCTACGGCGCCCGGTTCCGGCACCCGCAGCGGACTCCCGAGGCGGCGGCGCACCGCTCCTTCCACGAGGCGCGGGGCGCGCGGTTCGTCGCACCCGCCGAGATCAACGAGGGTGAGGGCGACTTCACCTACCTGCCGGAGGCGCACGGCGGCCTGATCCTGGCCGGGTACGGCTTCCGGACCGAGCCGGCCGCGCACGCCGAGGCGCAGGAGGTGCTCGGCCGACCGGTCGTCTCGCTGCGCCTGGTGGACCCGCGTTTCTACCACCTGGACACCGCGCTGGCCCCGCTCGACGACGGCAACATCGTGTACTTCCCGGAGGCCTTCTCGGTCGCCGCCCAGCGGGTACTGGCCCAGCTCTTCCCGGACGCAATCCGCGCCGACGAGGTCGACGCGTTCGCGTTCGGGCTGAACCTGGTCAGCGACGGCCGGCACGTGGTGCTCAACAGCGAGGCCAGTGGGATGGCGGCCAAGGTCGCCGCCGCGGGCTACCTGCCGGTCCCGGTGGAACTCTCCGAGCTGAAGAAGGGCGGCGGCAGCATCAAGTGCTGCGTCGCCGAGCTGCGCGACTGAGCCCGCCCTGCCGGGACCCCGTCCGGCAGGTCAGCCGAGCGTCGCCAGCTCGTTGATCAGTACGTTGGACAGCACCTGCCCGTCCAGCTGCACCTCGCGCAGATACCACTTCTGCTGCGGCGTACGCGGCTGGTTGAACTGCCACGGGCCGCGCGGGCTGTCGATCTGCCCGATCCGGCCGAGCGCCAGGTTGAGCTGCAACGGGTTGAGGTTCTCCCCGGCGATCCGGATCCCCTTGCCGAGGACCTGCGCCGCATCGTAGGAGGCCATCGCGTAGGTGGTCGGGGTCGAGCCGTGCGCCTTGCGGAAGGCGGAGGCGAACCGGCGGTTGGCCGCGTTGTTGAGGTCGGCGGAGTAGTTGAGCGAGGTGACGATGCCCTCGGCCTCACGCGACCTGAGCTGCCCGAGCACCGGACCCTCGGTGAGGAAGCCCGGTGCGTAGATCGGCTTGCGGTAGCCGGCCTGGCGCAGCTTCTTGAGGAACTCGACCGCCGAGTCGCCGGAGAAGAAGCAGTAGATCGCGGCGGGATCGCGGTTGACCAGCTGGGTGATGTACGGCGCGAAGGCGTTCCGGGGCGGCTTGCCGGGGAAGTACTCGGTCCAGATCACCGGATCGGAGATCCGCTCGTCGGACTCCCCGAAACTCTGCCGGAAGCCCTGCACCGAGTCGAGACCGGCGTCGTACTCCGGAGCGATGATCGCCACCCGGCCGTTCGCACCGACCTGCTCCTTGACGTACGGTGCCAGCGCCCGCCCCGGCTCGTCGTTGATGTACGACGTACGCCAGATGTAGACCACGCTCTGCAACGTCGACGGGGACGCGTTGGAGCCGATCAGCGGGATCTTCGCCTGCTCCACGGCGTCCCGCAGGCCGAGCATGACCGCCGAGTTGACCACTCCGGTGAGCGCCAGCACCCCCTGCTTGACGAGCTGGTCCAGGGCGGCCCGGCCGGACTCGGGCGTCTCGCCCTCGTCGGCGACGACCAGGTCGACCGGATGCCCGCCGAGCCGCTGGTCGTTCAGGTCGAGATAGAGCTGGAACCCGCGCAGCATCTCGTCGCCGATCGGCTTGTAGACGCCGGACTGGGCGACGATCATGCCGATCCGCACCGGTTCGTCGCTGATCGGCTCCTCGGTTTCGAGGCCGTCCGACCGGCCGCACGCGGCGGCCAGCCCGGTGGCGCCGAGCGCGCCGAGCGAGCCCAGCAGCTTGAGCGCTCGTCTGCGGTCCATCTGCGACACGGATCCCTCCCGGAGCGGCGTTGGGAGCGCAGCTCTCCCGGGGTTCTACCGGGAACGCGGTGCTGCGTCAATGCCGCCTGATCTCCCAGTTAGCCAATGTAACTCGGCCAGTACAACTGTCCACGCGCGGGACAGTGGGTCGATCAGCCCGAAGTGCTCGCATTCGGGCAGCTCGACGAAGCGCAGGTCGGTGCCGTCGGCCCTGGCAGCGTACCGGCGGCTCGACGCCACCGGTACCTGCTGGTCCAGGGTTCCGTGCACGATCGAGGTCCGGACCGGGGGTGCCGCCGCCCGGGCCGGGTCGGCCGCCGCGTACCGGTCCGGCACGTCCTCGGGGCCGCCGCCGAGCAGTGCGGCCACCGCGCCACCGTCCAGATCCAGCCGGTACGCCTCGGCGAGGTCCAGCACCGGGGCCAGGGCGAGCACCCCGCGTACCCCGGCCGGGGCGCGCAGCGCGGCCCAGAGCGCGAGGTGTCCACCGGCGGAGTGCCCGAGCAGGATCGGCGGGCCCGGTGCCATCCGGCCGGCCGGCAGCACGGCTCCGACCAGCCCGGGCAGCGCGGCGATCCCGGTCGCGACGTCGTCGAAGGTGCCCGGCCAGCCCCCGCCCGACTGCCCCGTCCGGCGGTACTCCACCTGGGCCACCGGGTAACCCCGGCCGGCCAGGTCCGCCGCGAGCGGTCCGGTGTGCCGGCGGTCGTACTCGGCCCGCCAGAAGCCGCCGTGCACGACCACCACCAGCGGTCGGACCGGACCGGCGGGTGCGGCGGGCAGGCGCAGGTCGGCGACCTGCTCGGGGTCGGCTCCGTACCGCAGTCGCAGGTCGGGGGAGGGTGCCGGCCGATCGAGCACCTCCCGCGGGTCGGCGGGTGGGGCGGCGGGACGGTCTTCGGCCATGGTGCCGACCGTACGGTGCGGACGCCGCCAGCACGCCCCGGGACGCGGAGCGGTACCGCGCACGCTCGGCGGCGGTGGGCGGCGCGTGTCGCGGGAGGTCGTTGCGGGAAGATGGGGGCATGACCGACGTGCCACGTTCCCAGGAAGACAACGACGACTCGGCTCCGGCGGGCAAGCGCTCCGGCGGCGGCGCCGTGCTGGTGGTCGGCCCGGACGGGCGCCCGGTCGGCACCGTGCCGACCGATGGCGAGACGCCCGGCGAGGACCCGTCGCGGTTGATCGAGCAGCCGGCGAAGGTGATGCGGATCGGCAGCATGATCAAGCAGTTGCTGGAGGAGGTCAGGGCCGCGCCGCTCGACGACGCCAGCCGGCACCGGCTGCGGGAGATCCACCAGCGATCGATCGTCGAGCTGGAGGACGGGCTCGCCCCGGAGCTGCGGGAGGAGCTGGAGCGGCTGTCCCTGCCGTTCGGCGAGGACGCCGCGCCGAGCGAGGCGGAGCTGCGGATCGCCCAGGCCCAGCTGGTTGGCTGGCTGGAGGGGCTCTTCCACGGTATTCAGGCGGCGCTGGTCGCCCAGCAGATGGCGGCCCGGATGCAGTTGGAGCAGATGCGTTCCGGCGGGCGTCCGGCACTGCCGATGGGCCCCGGCGGCATACTTCCCGGCATGCCGGGCGGCAACACCGGGCAACCCGGCGAGGGCCCCGGTCCCGGCCAGTACCTCTAACCCCCCGACCACCGACCGGTCCCGGCCGGGCCAGGAACACGAGCCCGGCCGGGCCGGAACCAGAGCCCGGCCGGTCAGGCCGGGCCGGCGGTCCGGTCTGCGGCGTGGCTGCCCGGTCCGGCGGCGTCGCCCGCCGGGTCGGGGTCGAGCAGCGCCTCCAGGTACGCCGCCACCCCGTCCTCGTCGTTGCTCGCCGTCACGTCACCGGCGATCTCCAGTACGGCCGGGTGCGCGTTCGCCACCGCCACCGCCCGGCCGACCCAGGTCAGCATCGGTACGTCGTTCGGCATGTCCCCGAAGGCGACCACGTCGGCGGCGTCGAACCCGTGCCGGGTGCAGTACCAGGCCAGCCCGGCCGCCTTGGTCACCCCGGCCGCCGAGATCTCGATCAGCCCGCCGTACGACGAGTGGGTCGCCTCGGCGAGCCCGGCCAGCGCCCCGGCCACCACCTTCACGAAGACGTCCGGGTCCTGCGCGCCCGCCCGGGCCAGCAGTTTCACCGCCGGTACGGCGTGCAGGTCGGCCGGACTCTCGACCATCCGGATGTCGGGGTAGCCCCGGTCCCAGTTCAGCGGATAGTCCACCTCGTGCCGGATCTCGCGGCCGTCGGTCACCTCCACCGCGAAGGTCACCCCGGGCACCTCGGCGCGGAGCCGCTGGACCACCTCGGCGAGCAGGTCGGGAGCGAGCGGATCGGCCCGGAGCACCTGGTCGGCGACCGGGTCGTAGACCACCGCCCCATTGGCGCAGACCGTCGGCAGCGGCTGGCCGAGCTGGTCGTAGACGTGCTGGAGCCAGCGGATCGGGCGGCCGGTCACCAGGACCACGCCGACGCCCTCGGCGGAGATCCGCGAGATCGCTTCGACGGTACGCGGGCTGACCGTCTTGTCCGCCCGCAGCAGCGTGCCGTCGAGATCCGTGGCCACCAGCCGAGGTAGTCGTCCCATCAACGCGAGAGTAGTCGATCGAGGTAGACCGCGACCCCGTCGTCGTCGTTGCGCAGTGTCACCTCGTCGGCGGCCCGTCGCACCGTGGGGTGGGCGTTGGAGACCGCCACCCGGGCCCAGCCGGCCCACTCGAACATCGGCAGGTCGTTGGGCATGTCCCCGAAGACCAGCACCTCGGCGGGGTCGACGCCGAGGGTCTGGGCCACCACGGCCAGTCCGGTCGCCTTGTCCACCCCGGGCGGGCAGATCTCGATGAAGCCGAGCCCGGCCTGGGTGATCGAGGCCTGCTCCGCCGGTACGAGCCGGCGGGCCGTCGCGAGCAGGGTGTCGACGTCGTGGTCGGGGGTGCGGGCGAACGCCTTGATCACGTCGCTGCCCAGGCAGTCGAGTCGGGTCCGCGCCTCGAACCGGTCCTGGTAGGGCCAGGTCGCGTCGAAATCACCCCAGAGCGGGGCACCCGGTGCGTCCAGCGCCTCGACCATCACGGTCAGCGGCCCCACCTCGGCCTCCAGCACCCGGAGCAACTCGGCCAGGGACGCACCGGGCAGCCGCTCGTCCCGCAGGATCACCGGCCCGGCCGGGTCGGTCTGGTCGACCACCCGGCCGCCGCCGGCCATCACCAGGAAGTCGGCGGCCCGGATGTCGTTGCGGGTGAGCTCGGCCAACCGGGGTCCGCGCCCGGTGGCGCCCACTACCGGAATGCCGGCGGCCCGGACCCGGTCCAGCACCTCGTGGGTGTACGCCGAGACGGTCTCGTCGGTGCGGACCAGCGTCCCGTCGAGGTCGGTGGCGATCAGCTTCGGCAACCCGGGTCGGGGCATGGCTCCTCCTCCACCCCGCCGCCCGCCAGGCTCGGAGAAGTCGCCGGAACTGCTGCTACCGGGTCAGCTGGCGGTGACGGGGCAGCAACCGTATCTCACCTTCCGGGGTGGCTCCATGACATTTGTGTGAAGTGCTCTTCACCGGAGGGCTTCACTTCGGTTCGAGTATGTCCCGGCCGCCGAGGTATGGCTGGAGGGCCTTGGGGACGCGTACCGAGCCGTCCGGTTGCTGGTGGTTCTCCAGGATCGGTACCAGCCAGCGGGTGGTGGCCAGGGTGCCGTTCAGGGTCGCGGCCATCTGCGGGCGGCCCTGATCGTCCCGGTATCGCACGTTCAGCCGCCGGGCCTGGAAGGTGGTGCAGTTGGAGGTCGAGGTGACCTCCCGGTAGCGGCCCTGCGACGGCACCCACGCCTCGCAGTCGTACTTGCGGGCCGCGCTGCTGCCCAGGTCACCCGCTGCCACGTCGATCACCCGGTAGGGTAGTTCGACCTTGGCCAGCATCTCCTCCTCCCAGGCCAGCAGCCGGAGGTGCTCGTCGTGCGCCTCCTCCGGTCGGCAGTAGGAGAACATCTCGACCTTGTCGAACTGGTGTACCCGCATGATGCCCCGGGTGTCCCGGCCGTACGAGCCGGCCTCCCGGCGGTAGCAGGACGACCATCCGGCGTACCGGACCGGCTCGGCCAGGTCCAGGATCTCCCCCGAGTGGTACGCGGCCAGCGGCACCTCGCTGGTGCCGACCAGGAACAGGTCGTCGGCCTCCAGCCGGTAGACCTCGCTGGCGTGCGAGCCGAGGAACCCGGTGCCCTCCATCGCCTCCGGCTTGACCAGCGACGGGGTGATGGTCGGGACGAAGCCGTGTTCCACGGCCTGGGCGACGGCGAGTTGCAGCAGGCCGAGCTGGAGCAGCGCGCCCACCCCGGTCAGGTAGTAGAACCGGCTGCCCGAGGTCTTCGCGCCGCGCTCGACGTCGATCGCCCGCAGTGCCTCGCCCAGCTCCAGGTGGTCGCGCGGGTTCTCGATCTCGGGCCGGGTGCCGACCTCGCGGAGCAGCACGAAGTCGTCCTCGCCGCCGGGCGGGGTGCCCTGCTCGACCACGTTCGGGATCGCGTACTGCGCCCGGCGCAGCGCCGCCTCGGCCACGCCGACCGCGGCCTCGGCCGCCTTCACCTCGGCGGAGAGTTCCTTGGTCCGGGCGAGTAGCCCGGCCTTCTCCGCCGGGTCGGCCTTCGGCATCCGCTTGCCGAGCTGCTTCTGCTCGGCCCGGAGCGCCTCGAAGCGCCCGACCGCCGCCCGCCGCTCCTCGTCGGCCCGCAGCAGGTCGTCGACCACGGACTCGGACTCGCCACGGGCACGCTGGCTGGCACGTACGGTATCCGGATCGTCGCGGAGCAGACGCAGGTCAATCACGGGAACCGAGCCTACCGGTGCGCGGCGGGGCAGGTGTATCGAGATACGCCCGGCCGACGCGCCGCCCGGCCGGGGCGGTGGTGGCCCCCGTCCCGGCATCCGGACCGTGGCCCTGGCCGAATCCGTGCCAGGCCGGCCGGCTGGGACGGCTCAGTGCGCGAACGGCTTGGTCGGGGTCACCGTCAGGTCGATCGGTGGTGGCCGGCCGTCGTCATCGTCGGCCACCTCCGGCGTGCCGGCCGGCCGGGGCCGCCGCCACGGCCAGTCGGACTCCTCCGCCGGCAGGGGTCCGGCCGGTGCGCCCGGCGCGCCGGCCGGCGACGGTGCGACCGCGCTCCGCCGGACGAAACGCCCGGCGAGCAGCAGGGCCAGCCCGAGCCCGCCGGTGCCGACGTACGCCAGCACGAGGCCCTGGCCGTACTCGATGACCATCCCGTCCAGTTGGCCGTACATCTGCCAGCGGTCGGCCAGGGTGTCGAGCGAGCCGGTGGTGGCGAGCAGTACCCCGAGCACCGCCCCGGAGACGGCCAGCCCGACGACCCGGGCGTTGTGGCGTACCCCGGGCGAGCCGAACAGGACCAGTGCCAGGCAGCCGAGCACGGCGAAGACCCCGACCAGGTACGCCGTGCCGAACGTCGACATGTCCACCACGCCGCTGCCCAGGGCGACCGCGTTCTCGGCGCCCTCGACCGTCATGCTGGTGACCGCCCAGTCGCCGATCAGCGAGGCGAAGACGGCTGCCGCCCCGGCCGCGCCGACCACCGGCACCAACCGGCTGTCCCCGCCGAGCCGGCGCAGGGCGAGCCCGGCCCGCCCCCCGGTACCCGGGCGGTCGCCCCACGAGACGATGCTGGCACCGTCCGGTGTGGTTTCCGCGTCGTCGTCCGGGCGTTCCGGATCCTCCGGGCCGGCGTCCCGACGGCCGTCCGGCCCGTCCTGGCGGGGGATGGAGACGTCGTCGGGCATCGCTGACCCCTTCCACGGCGGACTCCTGCCATCGATGATGGCACAGCAGCCGCGGACCGGCCCCGTACCGCGGGGCCCAGGTGGTCCGCGTCCTGGCCCGGGTCGTCGCGTCGCCGGTCGCTTTAAGCTAGCGTCGGCACCATGCCTATCCGCACCGCATCCGCCCGCTGGCAGGGCAATCTCACCGAAGGTTCCGGCACGATCCGCACCGGCAAGGGCGGGTTGCAGGGGAACTACTCGTTCAAGTCCCGCTTCGAGGAGGGCGACGGCACCAACCCGGAGGAGCTGATCGGCGCGGCGCACGCCGGCTGCTTCTCGATGGCCTTCTCCAAGGCTCTCGCCGACGCCGGATTCACGCCGACCTCGGTCGAGACCACCGCCCAGGTGCACCTCGACAAGACCGACGCCGGCATGACGGTCACCCGGATCGACCTCGACACCGTCGGCGACGTGCCGGGGATCGACGAGGCCGAGTTCAACAAGCTGGCCGAGGTCGCCAAGGCGGGTTGCCCGATCTCCCGGCTGCTCTCGCCCGGGGCCGAGATCTCGCTCAACGCCCGCCTCGCCGCCTGATCCTGGCGAAACCTCTCCACCCATCCCTCGGTCGCGGTGGTCAGGGCACTTCCCGGTACGTCGCCGAGCGCGGCGCCGCCGGCCCTGATCATCGCGATCGTCGACGTCGGTGGCGCGTCCGGTTCGTCCGGACGGGCCCGCGCCTTCCGACGGGCACCGCTCGGGTGCGGCACAATTGGGCGGTGCCGGTCGAGATGAGCCGCGAGCGTTTCGAGGAACTGGTCGCCGAGGCCCTCGACGAGGTGCCGGAGGAACTGCTCAACCTGATGAGCAACGTCGTCATCCTGGTGGAGGACGACTCGCCGGAGGACGGTCCCGAACTCCTCGGCCTCTACGAGGGCCACGCGTTGACCAGCCGGGGCTGGGACTATGCCGGGGTGCTGCCCGACCGGATCTTCATCTACCGCCGGCCGATCCTGCGGATCTGCGACACCGAGGACGACGTCGTCGACGAGGTCGCGATCACGGTGGTGCACGAGATCGCCCACCATTTCGGCATCGACGACGGCCGGCTGCACGACCTCGGCTGGGCCTGAACCAGCGACCTCGGCCGCGCCTGGCCGGCCCCGGTCCTGCCTGACCACCGGGAACGGCCGCCCCCGGGAACTGCCTGGTTGCGCCGGTTGCCTACCCTCGGTCCTCCACCCGTCAGGAGGAACGTGATGCGCAGCGCGCTGTTTTCGGCAGAGAACCTGGAGAAGGAGTCACACCAGCCCGGGATGCGGCTGCAGAACTCCAAGATGCTGAAGATCGAACTCAACGGCGAGGCGATGGCCCGGGTCGGCTCCATGGTCGCGTACCAGGGGCAGGTGCAGTTCCAGGCGTTGGGCTCGGGCGGGCTCGGCAAGTTTCTCAAGCAGAAGCTGACCGGCGAGGGTGTCCCGCTGATGAAGATCAGCGGACGGGGTGACGTCTTCCTCGCCGACTACGCGGCGGACGTGCACATCATCGACCTGGAGCCGGGCGACGCGCTGTCGATCAACGGCTCCAGCGTGCTCGCCTTCGACTCCAGCCTGCAGTACGACATCAAGATGGTCGGCGGGGCCGGCATGATGTCGTCGTCCGGGCTGTTCAACTGCGTCTTCAGCGGCTACGGCCGGATCGCGATCACCACCAAGGGAACCCCGGTGGTGCTCAACGTCGACGCGCCGACGTACGTCGACCCGCAGGCCGCGGTCGCCTGGTCGGCGAGCCTGCAGACCGGCTACCACCGGGCCGAGCAGCTCGGCCTCGGCACGCTGCTCGGCCGGCGTACCGGTGAGGCGTTCACGATGAGCTTCGCCGGGCAGGGCTTCGTGATCGTCCAGCCCTCCGAGGAGCCGCCGATCCAGGGCATGGGCCGCCAGGAGCAGGGCGGTGGCGGCGGACTGCTCAACCAGTTGCTGGACTGACCGACTGCCGGAGGCGCCCCGCCCGGGACGCCTCCGGCCGGTGTCGGGAGGTACGGCTCAGAACCGGCCGTACCGCCCGGCGGTGACGCCGGTCAACACCCGGGTCGCGCCGGTGATGCTGCCGCTGGCGTAGTAGCCGCCGATGCTGGTGCCGCTGACGCTGCCGCCGGTGTAGACGTCGTACGGCTGACCGTTGGTGATCCGGCTCGACGAGAAGACGACCTCCCGGATGGTCCGCGACGACCGGAACGAGGCCAGCACCGTGCTGCCGGAGACGACGTGCACGATGGTGTTGGCGGCAAGGTTGGTGTTGAACCGGGGGGCCACCCAGCCCTGGCCGGTGTTCGGCACCGCCCGGAACACGGCCAGCGAGGTCAGGCCGGCGCCCACCACCGTGCCGGCGGTGAAGGTTATCGGCCCGTCGGCGTCGAACGCGCCCTCACCTCCGCCTACGGTGCTGGAGCCGTTGGCCACCACCGTGCCGCCGGCGAAGGTCAGCTCGCCGTTGGAGTCGAAGCCGTCGGTTCCGCCGGTGGCCACCACCGTGCCACCGGTGACCCGGATGAACGCGATCGTGGAGGGGACCCAGTCGCCGAGACCCTCTTCCACGGCGTTGATCGCGTCGTCGCTCGCCACCGCGTTGACGGTGCCGCCGCTGATCGTCGTCCGCAGCCCCTCCACCGCCTCGTACGACCGGGTCACGTTGATGGTGCCGCCGGAGATGTTCACCGCGTTCTCGCCCTTGACGGCGTCGTCGGCGACGGCGGCGGTGATCGTGCCGTTGGTAATGGTGACGATGCCCTTGCCGGCCTCGGTGTCGTTGGACTTGATCCCGTCGCCGCCGCCCGATGTCACGTTGATGGTGCCGCCGTTGACGGTGAGCGAGTCCTTGCCCCGGATGGCGTCGTCCACCGAGTTCACGGTGATCGTGCCCGACTGGATGACCAGGGCGTCCTTGCTGACGATGCCGTCGGCGTAGTTGGCGCGGACGTCCAGCGAGCCGGTCCCGCCGATGGTCAGCCCGGCCGCGCTGAACAGCGCGGCGTCCGGCTCGCCGGTGTTGGTGTAGGTCGACGCGTCGGTGAGTCTGTTGCTGGTCCCGGCGGCCAGCGTGACGGTGACCGCGCTGGCGTTGGTGACGTAGAGCGGAGCGGACGTCGAGTTGGTGATCGAGACGCCGGCGAGGACGAGTTCCACGTTTCCGGTGGCGGCGGTGTCCACGTTGACGTAGCCGTCGTTCAGCGTGCCGCTGATCTGGTAGGACCCGGGAGCCGTGATGGTGACGGCGTTACCGGAGACGGTGACGTTGCTGCCCGAGACGCTCGCGCTGGACCCGTTGAGGGTGATCGTGGCGGTCGGGGCGGCGACGGCCGCGACGGCGAGCGGGCCGGCCAGCAGGGCGGCCGTCAGCCCTCCGGCGAGGGTGGTCCGGCGTACTGCGGATGTCATGAGGGGTCCTGTCTGTCGGGGACGGAGGCTGGACCGAGGCGTGGCGGGGGTGCCTCTATCACCGGCGGCCCGATCATGAACCACTGGTGAACCGAGGGTATCCATCGATGAGTGTAAATGAGTACGTCGGGTGTCAGAGACCTCGCGGGCAAAAACTTCTGCTGCCGCCAAGGTCCCCCGTTCGCCGTCGCCGGCCCACAGCCCGGGGTGGCCCCCGGGACGGCACGCCCACGGTGTCACCGTCCGGCTCGGCAGCGTGCCGTAGCCGCCCTCGATCGCCAGCGAGGCCGTCGGGGAGGGCGTCAGGCGATCCGCTCCGTCTTGCCGCGTACCGCCGTCACGACTCAGGAGAGTTCGCCGGCGCGCAGTCGGGCGAGCCAGGCCGCCGCGTCGGCGTAGTCGACGTCGGAGAGCCCGGCCGGCGCCGGGACCGGGCGCTCGGCCACCGCCGTGCTTCCGCGATGCCTCGGGTACGACCCCAGGAAGCGCACCTCGGCGCAGATCCGGCGCAGCCCCTGGAGCGCCTCCCCGACCCGGTCGTCGGCGACGTGCCCGGTGCAGTCGAGGAAGAACGCGTAGCGGCCGAGCGCCTCGCCGGTGGGCCGGGACTCGATCCGGGTCAGGTTGACCCCGCGTACCGCCAACTCCATCAGCACGGCGAGCAGCGCGCCGACCCGGTCGTGCGCGATGTAGACGGCGAGCGAGGTCAGGTCGTCACCGGTCCGGGGCGGCGGCGGGCCCGGCCTGCTGAGCAGCACGAACCGGGTCACCGCGTCGTCATGGTCGGCGATCTTGTCGGCGAGCACGGTCAGCCGCTGCCGGGCGGCGCCGATCGGCGCGCAGATCGCGGCGTCCTGCTGGCCGTCGACGGCGGCGAGCGCCGCGGCGGCGTTGGAGAGTACGTCCACCACGACCGCGTCGGGCAGGTGCTCGCGGAGCCAGCGGCGGCACTGGGTGGACGCCTGCGGATGGGCGGCTACCGTCCGCACCCCGGCAAGGGTCCGGCCCGGCGGCGCGGCGAGCACGAACTCGACCGGCAGCACCACCTCGCGCGTGATCACCAGAGGTTCGCCGTCGACCATCTCGTCCAGGGTGACCGTCACCGCGCCGCCGATGGAGTTTTCCAGCGGCACCAGCGCGGCGTCGGCGTCGCCGGCCCGGACCGCGTCCAACGCCTCCGGAACGCTGCGCGCCGGGGTACGGATGCCGCGCTCGGCGGCCGGGATGGTGCGCAGCGCCTGCTCGGCGAAGGTCCCCTCGGGCCCCAGGTAGACGAAGCGGGTCGGCGGTGTTCCGGGCATGCCGTCCAGCCTACAAACCGCCGTACGCGGGCGGGGGTGCGTCACACACCGTCGTCCGGAGCGCGGGCGGCGCCTCGGCCCGGACCGTGATGGTGCAGACGTCGGAGCCGGCGGTGACCAGCCGCAGGTTCCCGGGGCGGCCCCGGGTCACCGCCTGCAACGGCTCCCGGTCGGCCACCGTCACGACGCTGTACTGCCAGTCCTGCACGCAGAGCGGCCCGGTCTGGAAGGTGACCCGGCCGGAGCGGGGCAGGTTCGCGGTGCGGCGCAGCAGAGCGGTCACCTGGTCGCGGCTCGGCCCGCCGGCCGGGCAGGCGACCAGCGAGGTGGGGCTCGGCGTCGGCGTCGGCGTCGGGTTCGGCGCGGATGTCGGCGTGCCGGTGGGGTCGGCCGTCGGGGTGGGGGTCGGCCGGGTGGGAGTGGCTCGGGGCGTCTGGAGCTCGGGAGGCACGCCACAGGCCGCCAGGGCGAGGCAGCCGGCCAGGGCCAGGCAGCCGAGCAGGGCGCCGGCGGTGTGGAACCGGCCTGCGGTGGGGGCGGACGACGGAAGACGGAGCACGGCCGGATCCTCGGGCATAGGTGGCTGCCGTGGGTGGTGTGGCGAATGGCCCCGCCAATGGTAGGGCGTCGGCCTGATCGACCACCCTTCAGGTGGTGATCCGGTGTCCGAACTGTCGCAGCGCGGCGAGCGCCTCGACGAGCCGTACCGAGGGGACCAGCAGGTAGTCGGTGTCGAACGTCGAGAACGCCACGATGTTGACCCGGGCGTCGGCCAGCGGCACGACCAGGGAGGCGAGGATCCCGGTCAGCGCCAGGTCGAGCGGGCCGGCCACCCGGAGGCAGCGCCACGGGGTCTCGGCGGTGGCGTCGGCCGGGACCTGGTCGGCCCGGCAGATGATCGACAGTTCCGCGCCGCTCCGGGTCACCGACAGCACGCCGGAGTCCGCCGGAGGGCTCAGTAGGCCGGCCGGCACCGGTGAGCCGGCGGGCAGCCGGCACACGGCGTACTCCTCCGGCAGCAGAGCGATGTCCAGCATGAGGAGACCTTACGGGGGGTACGGCACCGGCCCAACACCACCGCCCTGCGGGAGGGCCAGATCGCGACGCGCGTCACCTGCCCGGCGACCCCCGGGTGGCCGGAACGTCTCGCGGAGCTGTCCAACCGGTGACCGGTGTACCGCCCGAGCCAGCCTTCGCCGGCCGGCGGCCGACGGACCCGCCCAGGTCGGGCAGACGGTGCTCAGACCCCCGGAAGGGGGCGCTCAGACCCCCGGAAGGGGGCGCTCAGACCTCGGAGAAGAAGGTGAGCGAGCCGGCGACCTCGCCGTCGGTGAGGACCGGCGTGGCGATCGCGTCCACGGTCGTGGCGTCCGGCCCCTCGGCCTCAGGGCAGCGCACCCGGAGCAGCCCCCGGGCGAGCCGGCCCGAGTGCAGGGCGAGCAGCGGGGGGATCTTCTCGACATCCTGCTCGGTCAGCTCGCCGCGGGCGGCGGTGAAGTCGAGCAGCCGCAGCCCGCTGCCGAGCAGCAGGAGGCCGAGCACGTCGAGCGGGGTGCCGAGGCCGAGCAGTTGGCAACAGGACGGCGAGACGGCGGCGATGGTGGTTCCCCGGTCGATCAGCAGGCACGGCTCGGCAGCCGCCGAGACCGTCTCGGACCACCGGGTGAACCCGTCGAGGTGACCTCGCCCGTCGGCGTCGTCGAAGCCGGTGGACCCGTGCCCGAGCGACGGGGTCGCCGGCGTCGGGAACGCCTCCGAGATCGAGAGTTCGACGTGGGCCACCGCGCCTCCTATTTGCCGCACCACGCCCAACGCTAGCCGGTGCCTCCCGGGGTCGCGACCCCCGCGGTGCACCGGCCGGTCGGGCCATCCCGCAGCCCCCGCCGGTACGGCACACACCCCTCGGCCCCTTGGGTGGCGACGGGGCGCCGCCCGGCGGGTGGCGTCGGCTGGTGACGCTACCGGCGACCGGCGTGCTTGTCAGCCGCCGTTCGGCCCTCCTCGTACCACCGGTAGTCCGCCGCCGACCGGTACGGGGCGTTCAGCCAGGTGGCGGGGGACTGGGCGACCCGGGACAGCTTCTCCGCCGTGGCGGCGCTGATCCGGTTGCCGCCCGCGACGAGCAGCCGGTCGAGTTCCCGGTGGGTCGCCACCAGGCACTCCTTGGGCAGCCCGTACACGCTGATCACCCCGGAGCCGACGAAGGTCAGCACCGGGGTGACCGGAATGGTCAGGCCGACCGCGTTGGAGAGTGCCTTGGCGGCGCGCTTGGCATCTCGCCGCGCCTCCGACACGTACGCCGGCCGCTTGCCGTTGATCTGCACGACGTCCCCGGCGATCAGGACCCGGGACCGGCCGTGGTCGGCCACGGTGACCGCGAAGAGTCCGCTGGGACCGATCGCGAGGAAGCCCGCGCGCTCGTCCCGGGACCGGTAGTCCAGGTCGAGCATGCTCGCCTCGGTCATCTCGGTACGCGGCCAGTCGACCACGTGCCACGATGGACCGAGATGGTCGAGCCGGCTCAGCGCCCGGGCACCGGCGGCCTCGATCCGGCGCGCGTCTCGTTCCGCGCGGCGCCGACGGGCCCAGTCCATCGGCGTCGGCCGGACGGCCTCCAGAGGGGGAAGTTGGTTGACCGGCGCGGGAGGGAGGGCCCGCGCAGCGGGAACCGCTGATCGTGCAGAAAAGACAGTCATCGTGACCTCCGGCAAAAGGTCCCTCGAAGTTATCTCCTCACTACGGTACGTGGCCAGACCTAGGGAGCGGCAAGTCGAAGCACCGGAGTGAGTGTGGATGAATGCCCCATTCACCCGAAGCCCTTTTTCCCGGATGGTGCCAACTGCTGTCCTACGCTGCGAGGATGACCCATTTCGTGGACAGCGAGGTCGGGCGTCTCGGCACCGTACTTCTGCATCGTCCCGGGCCTGAACTCGCCCGACTCACGCCCCGGAACAACGACTCGCTGCTCTTCGACGCGATCCCCTGGGTCGGGCGGGCGCAGGAGGAGCACGACGCGTTCGCCGCCGCGCTGACCGGGCGCGGCGTCGAGGTGCTCTACATCGGAACCCTACTCGCCGAGACGCTGGCCGTGCCGGACGCGCGGTCCGAGATGACCGAGCGGGTACTCGCCGACACCCGATTGGGTGACACGCTGCGGCGCCGGGTGGCGGAGCACCTGTCGTACCTGGACCCGGCCGCGCTGGCCGACGTGCTGATCGCCGGCCTCGCCCACGAGGAGCTGCGGCTCGGCGGCGACCGGGGCGGCGGCCTCGTCTACCGGCTGATGGACCGGCTGGACTTCGTGATCGACCCGCTGCCGAACCTGCTCTTCACCCGGGACTCCTCCACCTGGATCGGCAACCACGCCGCGGTGACCAGCCTGGCCATGCCGGCCCGGGGCAGGGAGACCAGCCTGACCGACGCGATCTACCGGCACCACCCCCGGTTCGCGGGAACCCCCTTCGTGTACGGCCCCGGCCTGGAGCACCTGGAGGGCGGCGACGTACTGCTGCTCGCCCCCGGGGTACTGGCGGTCGGGGTCGGCGAGCGCACCACCCCGGCCGGAGCGGAGCGGCTGGCCCGACGGGTCTTCGACGCACGCCTGGCGCACACCATCCTGGTGGTGCCGATCGCCCAGGAGCGTGCCACCATGCACCTGGACACGGTCTGCACGATGGTCGACGTCGACGCGGTGCTGATGTATCCGAACATCGCCGACACGCTCTCGGCGTACACGGTGGTGGCCGGCACCGACGGTGATCTCCAGCTCGACGGGCCGGCTCCGTTCCTGCGCGCGGCGGCGGACGCGATGGACCTGGACACGCTCCGGGTGATCGACACCGGCCTGGACCCGGTGACGGCGGAACGCGAGCAGTGGGACGACGGCAACAACACGCTGGCGCTCGCGCCCCGGCTCTGCGTCGCGTACGAGCGGAACGTGGAGACCAACGCCCAACTGGAACGGGCCGGTATCGAGGTGATCCGGATCGCCGGTTCCGAACTCGGCTCGGGCCGGGGCGGCCCGCGCTGCATGTCCTGCCCCCTCGTCCGGGAGCCACTGCGCCCGGGAGCACCGTCCAGGTGATGACGCGGACCCGCCCCGGCCGCCGAGGGGAAGGCGGCGGACCGGGGCGGGTCGCTCGGGTGACGAGGCAGGTCAGCGTCGGCGCGGTACCCAGTGGAGGATCTGGCCGACGATCAGTGCGGGGTGCGTGTCGGGCAGCTCTTGCAGCGCGCGGGCGAGGTGGGCACCGAGGTACATCATCAGGCCGACCCGGTCGCCCTCGAAGCCGACGAGCAGGGACAGGCGTGCCTGCGGGCACGGCCAGGGATGCTCACATTCGCGGCAGTCGTAGGTCCGGGTCGGGACGTGTCCGCCGGTTCGGCGTTCCCGCCTCCGTCGTCGCGCGGCGAACCGCTCCCAGCGTGCCGGTGGCCCGATCACCGGTCACGTCCGTGCACCGTGCCGGGCGCGGTGTTCCCGCGCAGGGGCGAGGGCTCCGGGGCGGACGTTGGCCAGGTGTGCACGGCTGGGTGCGTCCCAGATGGTTCGAGAGCCTCCGACGCTGTCCGCCATCATCGGCGAGTTCGCGCTGACCTTCGGGCCACCCGAGGTGCGCCGGAAGCAACTGCAACACCTGCTGGAACTCAGCCAGCGATCGAAGGTCCAGGTGCTCGTGGTGCCTCGGTCCGCTGGTCTTCACTCGGGCCTTCAGGGTGCGTTCGTGCTGGCGACGCTCCCCGCCAGCCGCCGCGCCGGCTATGTCGACGACCAGCTTCAGGGCCGCGTGGTGACGGACGGGGGAGATCTGGACCAGTTGGAAGTATCGTGGGAGATTGTCAGCGGGCTGGCCCTACCGGTGCAGCCGTCAAGGGATCTTCTCCAGAGAGCGATCACCGATCATGACTGACCAGACGCCACAGTGGCGCAAGAGCACCCGCAGTAGCTCTAACCAGGGTGCCTGCGTCGAGGTGGCCGACAATCTGCCGGGCCGGGTGCTGGTCCGGGACAGCAAGGACCGCGACGGCGGCACGCTGACCTTCGGGCCGGCAGGCTGGCAGGCGTTCGTCGACCTGGCGAAGCGGGTCGGGACGGTCGGCTGACCGCCGCTCACGACGAAGAAAGAACGGCTCCCGGCGATGACGCTGGGAGCCGTTCTCGTTTCACGCCGCAGCCGGAGACGGCCGGTCGTGCCGCCGCCGGATGGTCTCGGCACAGTTGACGCAGATGCACCTACAGCGAGAAGACCGCTGCCCGTCGGTTCGACGTCAGCCGGTGATGAGTGCGGCGACCGCGCCGCCCGAGGTGACCGTGCGTCCGGTCGTACGCTGGTAACGCCGGACCAGGTCGTGTCCGCGTGACCGCTGGCCGAACCGGCGCTCGGCGCGCAGCAGTGGGCTCCGTGACGGTGGTGGGAAGGTGTCGGCCAAATCGGCGAGCAGGCCCCGGGTGTCCACCCCGGCCGTCTTCAGCGCCCATGCCGCCCCGGGATCGAGCGCGACGAGGGAGAGGGCGAGGTGTTCCGGCTGGTTATGCCGGCCTCGTCTGACACCGTTTGTCGGCCTCGTTCGACACCACTTGGGCTCCGATGGAGTAGGAGTGTCGGCTTCCTTCGACACCACTTCGCAGCCCGCTACCGCTCGGCGAGTTGGCGGCTTCGGTTGCTTGGGCCACGCTGAGGCCAAGGCTGCCGCGACGGTGCGGTACCCGACCCCATGCTTGCGTTGAAGAGCGCGCTTCGACAAACCCGCCTTGGCATCGCGCCGGATCGCGGCGTACAGGTCGACGCGTGACGTGCGTGCACCGCGAGTCATGGCGCTTAGAACCGCCTCGGTGGCTGAGCGGTCAGGCATTCCCGACGCGTTCCGCCCGGATGGGAGCGCTCACCAAGAAGCCGGCCGTGAGAACCCAAGTGCTCGATGATGGTCACGCCCCAAGATCCCGTGACGGGGCGCTCCAAGAATCGGGCCATCGCCGTGGGGGATTCCTGTCGCTGGCTGTGACAGATCAGTTCGGCCCTTGGCGGACGTCCGTCCCCTGTTCGGCGAACGCTTTGAAGTCCTGCATGTGTTGCCGCGACTGCTTGCGGAACGAGCCAGGAATGAGCAGCGCCACCAGCCGCATCAGGAGTCCGTCGAACCGGAACTCGCTCTCGCTCTCCCACAGTGTCGTGTTCGGACCGGCTTCGATGATCCGGTCGCGTTGCGCCTGCCACATGCCCTCGCCGACGATCTCGCGGTCGTAGTGCACGACGACCGAGCTCGGGATGGCGTGCAGGTCTGCAGGATCCACGCGTGTGATGGTCTCGGTGGCCTCCATCCTCTGCTTCCCCATCTGGAACACGACTCGCGAGGTGGTCCCGAGCTGGCCGTGCACCCCGTTCACCGGCTCGTGCAGCACCAGGCCCCGCAGCCACTTTGGCACCTGCGCCGGGTCGGAGATCAGCTGGACCACCTTCTCGCGGGGCAGGTCTATCTCGACTGAGGTGGTGTACTTCATCGCTCGTTGCCTCCGGGGGCGTAGAACGCGGTGGTGGCCTCGACCGCGGCCGCCACGTGATCCGGATCGCCGCCGGCGGCCAGGTGAGCTTCGCCCCATGCCACAGCGCTACGCCTGGCGAACTCGCGGCCCGCGGGCGAGGTCTGGAACTCCTCGTCATCGGGGGCCTCGCCGTCGGCTAGGAACCGTGCCAGGGTGAGGAGACGCAGGTCCCAGCCCACACCACCGGCACCGGGGCCGTAGGTCGGGAACAGGGGCTCCCCGACTGCCGCTGCATGGACCAGTTCGAACTCGGTGCCCCCGGCAGGGCTCGGGGACAGGAGCACCTCGACCTCGCTCGTACCCGGCCACTCGTCGCCCTCCGGCCCGAAGAGCCAGGACACCCGCACCCGCCGCGGCGGGTCGCAACGGAGGATCTCGCCGTGCTCACCGCCGTCCAGCTCGAACGACCCCCCGAGCCGAAGGTCGCCGGTGACTGGCTTCAACCAGCGGCCCAGCCGCTCGGGGTCGGTGATGGCGTTCCACACCTCGTCGACGGGTGCGTCGTAGCAACGCCGCAGCTCAATCGTGTACGCGTCGCCGGCGGGCAGGGTCGCTGTGCCCATCGTCCGGCGCGCAGCGGCCAGTTCGTCCAGTACGTCCTTCATGTCATGTTCCTTTCGCTAGCGGATCGGCCTTGCCAACACCTGGGGTCCGGGATGAACGCCTGCCGCGGGCCAGCTCAGTTCCCAGTGCATCGAGCCGCTGATTCCAGAACCCGCGAAACCGGTCCAACCACACGTCAACCTCGCTCAGCGACGTGGGGTCGACGGCGTAGAACCGGCGAGCCCCCTCAGCCCGGACCGACGCGAACCCGTTCTCACGCAGAACGCGCAGATGTTGCGAGACAGCCGGCTGGGACAGTGCGAACTCGGCCCGGATCACGTCTGTGATCGCGCCAGAGGTCTGCTCACCGTCGGCGAGCAGCTCCAGAATGCGCCGGCGCACCGGGTCTCCGAGCATGTCGAACGCGTGCACGACCCAGGATTATGCCAGGCATAACTTATATAAGCCAGCGCTGGCACTTCGCGTCACCCGCGGTGTCGATGTCCATCGACATCGATACGCACCATCGATGCTGGTGTCGAAGAGACCGACATCCGGTGTCGGCTGAGACCGACGTAGCCATCTGGCCGGTGCTCGCGGTCCCGGCGGGCGAGTGCGAGCCGGAGTGATGCTTCGTAGGCCGCCCGGGCGTCGAGCCCGAGGGGCGGGCTCGACCGGGCGCATCGCCGTCGTGCCTCGGCCGCTCCGAACGGCAGCAGCGGCTCGGGTGCGGTCGCCCGGTCCAGTACGGCCGGACTCAGGCGTGACAGGATCCCGTCCACGTCGATGCCGAGCGGTGCCAGGGTGTCGCGGTCGGCGGCGGCTCCGGCGCCCAGCGGCGCGGCTCGGCGTACCGCTTCCCGGATGGCCGACTCGGTGGCGCCGTGCCGGTCGAGGGCGGCGCTGACGGGTGACCCGTCGCGGTGAGGGCGAGCAGGAGATGCTCGCTGCCGGCCCGGGGGTGGCCGAGATCACGGGCCCTGGCCAGGGCCCGATCCACCGCGCGACGGAGATCGGGGTGATCGCCTCGGAACATCAGACCTCCTGGTCGCGGCGGTATTTCCGGTGCACGGTCTGCTTGGTGACGCCCAGCCGGACGGCGATGTCCTGCCAGGACCAGCCTGCCCGTCGGGCCGCCGCGACCTGTTCGGCCTCCAGTTGTTCCACCAGGCGGCGAAGCCGGGCGACCGCCCGCAGCGCGGCGTCGGGGTCGCTGCCGTGTGCGGCACGGTCAAGGTCGGCGATCGCGGACATGCCGTCAGCATGTGCTGACGGTGACGACCCGTCAACACATGCTGACGCAGCAGCGCTGACACTCCTCGCCCAGCTCGACGCCGACCCGGCCGAGGCGACCCGGGCGGCGGCCCTCGCACGCGGTTCAAGATCCTTGGCGAGTTATGGCGTGTGACGAACTGTTCAGTCCCATGACATCTGTCGCAGGTTGTGTCCCGGTACATGTGTCACATGATCGGTCTGGTGGGCGGTATGACTGCTGGGCATGGCGAATCGACGTCAGGTCATGACCGCGATGGACGCCCTGCTCGCGGCGGGCGTGCGGATCGACAACGTGCAGCAGTGGTGCGATGACAACAACGTCAACCCACGCACCTTCTACCGGCACCGCGCCCGGGTACAGGCCGAGGGTGTCTGGCGGGAGCGATCCCGCCGGCCGCATCACAGTCCTGGTATCACCCCGCCGGAGCTCGACGCGTGGATCTGCAAACTCCGCAACGATCTTGGTGTCGACAACGGCGCGGACCAGATCCGTGACGAGCTGTTGCTGATCCACGCGTTCACCGACCCTGGCTGGAGGGTGCCGTCACGGTCGACGATCAACCGGGTCCTGTCCCGCCACGACCTGCTCGACCGCAACCCCGCGAAACGACCCCGCGGCACCTGGCGCCGCTTCGCCTACGCCCAGCCCCGCGACTGCTACCAGATCGACGCCACCAGGATCCGCCTCGCCAACGGCCAACTCGTCGCGGTCTTCGACGTCCTCGACGACTGCACCCGCATGCTCGTCGCCTGCCGGGCCGCGCCGGCCGAGACCAGCACCGCCGCGATCGCCGCCATCGGCAGGGCCTTCACCGACCACGGCCCACCCGCGATCGTCCTGTCCGACAACGGCACGATCTTCACCCACCGACTCCTCAAGGACAACGCCGGCCCGTCCCCGTTCGCCGAAACCGTCCACCATCACGGCACCCGACTCATCCACTCCAGCCCCTACCACCCACAAACCTGCGGCAAAGTCGAACGCCACCACCAAACCCTCAAAAGATGGCTCACCGCCCAACCCCACCAACCCCACACCCTGCGACAACTCCAACGCCTACTCGACACCTACCGCCACCACTACAACCACCACCGCCGACACAGCGCCCTACCCGGCCGCGTCACCCCACACCACGCCTGGACCACCGCACCCCACCACGGCGGACCACAAGCCCTACCCATCCAAACCGACGCCACCGTCCACCACCCCACCGTCTCCGACACCGGCGCAATCAACGTCGGCTACACCCGCATCGGTCTCGGCTGCATCTGGCGCGGCCACACCGTCACCGCCATCCGCGACGGCAACCACATCACCGTCTACGCCAGCAACGGCCACCCCATCGGCCACACCACCGCCCCACGAGACAAGAAGACCTACACACGCCTCACCCCAATATCGAACATCATCAACTGACACATGTCCCGGGACACACCCTTGACACATCTACCGGGACATGACAG